>CAYJHT010000046.1:0-10237 GCA_964369615.1 uncultured Desulfovibrionaceae bacterium | reverse complement strand
GGGGGGAAACTTTTTTTTCCCAAAAAAAGTTTCCCCCCACAAGTCTTTCAGAAAACACAAACTACTCACTCGCAAGCCCCTTGCTCTTCTCCCACGAACGCAAGCCCGCAATGCCGAGCATGCCCATAGTGAGTTCCATGAGGCCGTCATCCATGCTAGGGAACGTTGCAAGTTCAGGGAAATATGCATAAAACCACGGAAAGATGTATGGCTTCACAATGTAAGTAAACGCGAAAGCGCAACCACACACCCAGCCAATAAAGGGACGCCAGCCGGCGACAAATAAGGATGCGTGCGCCGCCTCAGCCTTATTGACTTCAAGCTGTCCCATGACCTGTACATGCCCGTTTTGAATTTGTTCGCGAAGAAGTTGCGCCTTTTCTTTGTCGTCTCCTTGAAAAAGCTCTATGGCGCTGTCAAGCACCGTACCAAGGAGCGGGAGCGCTGAGAGAAGAGGGATTGCCATATCTACCTCCTTATGATAGAAGTCAAAAGCATGAACACTGCCGACTATCTTACACTTGCCAATATATTGGTGGCTTTTTTAGGCGTCATGTTTGCTATAGGCGTTTATCTTGAGTGGCGCTCATTACGCACCTTGCGAAAGTCTATGGAATCACTCCGCGAGGATATCTTGAGCGAAAACGCCAAGGCCATGAAGGCCGCCCACCGTGTTATTGCGTCCTATAACGTCGCCGATGTGGATGCGCGTATTGCGCTTCTGAAAGACACCCTTGCTGCATATCCATCCGCTTTCAATGGATATAGTAGTCTAGGCTACGCCTTTTTGGAAAAAGGCGCCCATGCAGAGGCCATAGACGCCTTTCGTGAAGCCATGGGTCACTTCCCCCATGACAAGGCCACATATTGCGATCTCGCCTTCGCCTATTATGCCCAAGGGGAAGAGGAGTTAGCTATCAAGTTTTTTTCAAAAGCTGTAGCCGTGGACGCGTCAGCCCAAGAGGATATCGTCAAAGATGTGCGATTGTCGGAACAGTTTACGCAGCGCTTTACGGACGCCTTGCTTAAGACAGAAGTTTTGTAGCATAGACGCCCATTTCTCGCGAACGCCGCAACCAACCATTGCGGAAGATTTCTTGACTCGGTCGTACTGCCATAATCTGTTCATAGGCGGCGTTGCGTTGGCGCACCGTTGCGTCAATGAGCGCGCGACCGCTTTTTTGTAAAAGCGCTGCGGAGGTCTTGGGGCCAAAGGCACCGTCCACCACAAGCGCCTGTCTTTGCAGCATGTCGTTGTAAGCGCGTTGCAATATGACCGTCGCGCCGCGTGGGCCGTGGTTGACGCGCATATCATACATCATAAAGCCCACGTGCAAAGGAAAGACATCAAGGTTGGCGCTTTGCCAAAAATGGCGGTAAAACAGCTCTTGCGCTTCCTCGATGGTGAGGACTTTAATATCGTCTGCGTCGATATCGCCGTCTGCGTCAATATCTCCAAGCGTGCCCAGCGTTTGCAGCCATCGCAAAGAAATGCCGTATTTTGTAACGCCGCCTGCATCTTCCTTATAATCAGAGTAGCCTCCCTCAAAACGCGCTGTAAATTCGTGGGATTTCAGAAAATGTGCTGAATACATACGATACCCCCAATTTATATTTTATGCAGAAAAAAGGCGATAAATAGTCCTATAGCACCTGTGAGAATGGGCACAACAACTGAGGCCGTCCACACGGCATGCTTAGACGCTGTCGCCACAAGCACGGAATTTTCCTTTACATCGTCGGACAAAGCCAAGAGGCCGCGCTTTATTTCTGTTTGATTTGCCTGCACATGCTCAATGGTCTTGGCAAGTACCGCCACATCCTTCTCTGTATTGCTGAGCCGGTTATCCATTTCTATGGCCTTGTCGCGCACGGCCTTTACGTCTTGATGCAAGATACCGCAATGCGAATTTTCGCATGTTGTAAATTCATTCATACTCCCTCCTTATGACGGAAAATAGCGTATGAAAATAACGCCATCCGCCCCATGACCGCCTTGCACATAGATATTCAGTTCAGGCTCTTGGCGACGCGCATTGCCGCCGCCGCCTGCGCCGTATCCGGCACCGCCACCACCTGCGCCATTTCGTCCACGTAGAACTTGGAGAACATCACCAGTAGTATCCGGAACAGCATTCGGCGACATGACTCTATCACTACTTGAACCGCCGCCGCCAAAGCCCGCGTAAGGCTTTCCCCCGGTATAGGTCGTTGTCAGCTCATCAAAGCCAGCCTGTGTACCACGACCACCGTATCCATTACTTTGACCTGACTCTGCGAACTTTCCGCTGTTGATAGTTTCACCACCTTGTCCCCCACTACTGAGTCCATCACCGATCCAGCCACCGCCACCGCCACCGCTGATCAAAATAGTATCGTAACCACTGTCTATATGGTATGCATTGCCTCCCCTAGCTGTGCCCACGCCAGCATTTCCACCATTGTTCCCGGAACCGCCATTTCCGCCGCGATGCGTAATCTTAGTGCCCTCTGCCCGCCCATTAAATGTGCTGTCCTCCCCATTTTCGCCCAAGCCACCGCCCTTACCGACGATGCAGGGATAGGGTGTGTTTTTTGTAACAGTTGTTGTAAAACTTACTATCCCTCCGGCGCCACCGCCGCCGCCATGATGATAAAAATAGTGTTCAGTGTCTGTTCCGCCAAAAGCGCCACTCAGACCACCTTGCCCTCCATCGAGCCAATTTTCGGTGTCGGTCGATGCAAAGTATTCTGTACCGCCGCCACCGCCACCGCCACCGACCAGCGTCACCTCAATCTCACCGCTTTCGGGCGCTACCCATACGCCACTTGTTTTTACATAGCCTTCATACACCGTTTTAAATGTCACTATATCACTCCACGCACTCCAGCCATACACGGCGTCGCGATGCCGTGCGCGTGCGTAATATTGTGTATAACTCACCAAGCCACTTACAGACACATTTGTCTCATAATTCATACTACTTGTAGTATCGAATACTATGTCTGTAAAGGCGGCATCCGTGGCAATTTGGACGTGAGTCCCCACTCCCATAGGCGTGATACCGGCAACATTTTCAATTTCCGTAATATCCAAAGTAAAGGCATACGGTACATTTGTGCCATAATTGGAGGGCGATGTGATGCTCGGCGGAAAGACAAGAGGCGCAGTCAGCAATATTTCTGCCTCAGAAAAATTGGAAATATTACCAAGCATATCTACAATAGCCGCGCGTATTTGAATGACATCGTCCTTAGCGCCTTGCGGTGAAAAGGTATAATCATACGGCAAGCCGCCCGGTGATGGGATGTAGAATGGTTCTGCATTGTTAGAAGAGTCACCATCACCGATGACAGAAAGATAAAAACCTTCCAGCGGCAATAAATAGTGGTGGTTTTGTGCCAAGGTGATTGTTATGGCAATACTGCTGTTGGGCAGTGCCGCCATGGGCGCTATAATAAGAGGCGGCACACAAATACTTGCCGTATCGCCCCTCTCTCCCTTGATGCCTTGCTCCCCTTGCGGGCCTGTGTCGCCTTTGTCCCCTTTATCGCCCTTTTCTCCCTTAAGCCCCTGAGAGCCACGCTCCCCTTGGGCACCTTGAATATTCACAAAGGTGCCCATAGTGCCATTGGGCTTTTCAAAGGCAATGGACGTCCCGTTCCACGCATGGGCAGGAATATCCCCCATCTCCCCTTTTTCACCCTGAATGCCCTGCTCACCTTGTGGCCCTTCGCCAATGCTCAAAATCCAATCGTCATGGCAGATATCCGGTCGTGAGCTGTTATTGTTGCGCAAGGCAAAATACACATTGCCTTCATACAAAACAGCATCAAAAAAACTGTATGTAACGCCGCCCACCCATTCGCCGCGAAGTGTCGCCTTAAATTTTGCTCTTATATCTTCATTCATTGTTGCGCTCCCTTTTTAAAACACGTCGTAAAGCATTATAACGATGGATAAAACACTGTTTTATGCGTAAGATAAGAGTCAAAATGGTCTTCACGAATATAATCAAATACCATACCGCCCCTTATGGGAAGCATAAATGCTGCCATGGTATTTTCAAAAATATACGCTTCGCATGCACCTGCTTCTGATTGCAAGTCTGGACGAACATACACGTGCAGATGCGTGCCAATAGGTGCCCTGTATGTGATGCTTCCCAAAATAAAACCGTCACTTGGTGCCGTAAACCCCCGCCGTAAAAGCGCAGAAATCCCTATAGAACCGCTTCCTTGAGTGACTATAGCCTGCCCTGCAATATAGTTAGGGAATCCATATGCACTGCTTTCTACGGCCTGCTTGATTGCATTTGCTTCAACAATGGCTTGCTCGGCCTTTGTGTTCGCAGTATTTGCCGCGCTTTGCGCAGTATTTGCAGCTGTTTGCGCTTGTGCAATGCTGTTCGTGATTGAGGAGGGAATACTTGTCAACAACGCCTTCCACGTGGCCTGAGCGCCGGCAGCATGACTTATAGTTCGAAAAAATATGCTGTTCGCTGTCAGCGCCACTTGACTGACGCTGACATTATCCACGTTCAAGACACGAATAAACTGCTCGCCATTCACAGCCCCATTTGCAGTGATATTTGCATAATAGTTTCCGGGACTTTTCAATGTTTGTGCATTGGCATCACCCGTAAAGCGCTTGAGATCTGTGCCCATTTGCCCATATTCAAGAGCATATTGATGTGACTCTGACACGGTGACAATACTTTTTGCATCCTCTGCCCATGCTTTTGACTCGGCGGCGTACTCAAAGGCTTTACCAGCGCTGATCTCTGCCTTTTCTGCATTGATAAGCGAATCGGCCTTCGCCTCAAGAAAGTCTTTTATAAAATCTTCTGAACTTTGATTACTGCCATAGGGTATCTTGAGCGTTTGTGATACAGCCTCACGAAGCTGTTGCCGCTCCGCGGCAGCCTTATCAAGCTGTGTTTCCATAACTTCCGGGTCAAAGCGCGTGCCATTGACAAGGTCAGTTTCCTGTAAGAATGGCATGTCACGAATAATAGAAATTATATATCCCGCAGGCAGTGGCGCACCTTCATGCACATAGCTCACAACGCCGCCTGTTGCAGTGAGTGTTGCGGTCCAATTGTCTACAAAATACGCGTTGAAATATGGAGTCGTTATTTCCACACGAAGCTGTGTCGTATCCCACACCTTAAACTCAAAGGGAAACTGTGTGGCCGCCCCATTGCCCTCAAAAACAGCTTTTGAAATGTCACTTGTGAGCATATATTCCCTTCTTTGTAAAAATTATACATTCTCAGGCACAGGCCAGTCTTCACTCACATCAAGCTCTTCCAAGTCCGCAAGGTTTGTACATGCATCGACGCAGGCTTTCAAAAATGAGGCATGCTCATGCACAGCACTGCGCCACGCATGCATTGCAGGCACAACAAGTATCCAATCCTCGCCTGTCATGGTGCGCTCAGTATTATCATAGAGCGTCCATCCCTTGCTCACTGCCTCGCCCGCGGCAAGCCTAGTCTGCGCATCCTGCGAGGCCACCATAAGGCTCATAACAGAATCAGCATCCGCATCAAAGGCAGAGCCGTCGTACACGAAATAGTCACTGAGCTTCTCGTCGCGGAGACGGTTCACCTCAGCACGGCGCTGCACTTTGCGGTCGGGGAGTTCGGGATAGATGATTTCGTATGTGCCGACGAGGCTGTCCTCAGTCTCAGCGTACACAAGGCGCAAAGGGTACGTACTTTCCGGCATAGTCTCATCCACGACGACAATCTTGTAGCCGTCCGCCCTTAGCTGCGCGTCATTATTTGGGCTGTTGTAGCCGATGACGTTACCCATACGTTCAGGGGCGTACTCCAAAATACCGTCCATAAGTTTTGCGTATTTCATAACCTTCCTCACTTACTTAAGTTGGCGCGTGACGTTTAATGGTTCAATTTCCCAAATAGCGATATAGCTTTGCCCTTCAAATTGTATCCGATACCCATAGAAGTATTCTTTTATGCTAGATAAATCTATATAGTAATAGTGATACTCGGCATCGCCTGCAAAATCTGACCAATCTGGTTCCATTCTTGGAAGTAGCTCTTGCCACGTAACTCTATCTTTCGTAGCAAATACCGTTTGTGCTCTTGGTGTATGGGGCTGGTTGAGCGAATACGGTGTAACGACAAATTTTTTTATGTTTACAGGCTTTGAGAAGTAAAGGTCGATATGCGCAGTGCTTTCTGTAAGAGCACTATTCCATAGTTCATTACCTTGATTACTCCTGTTAAACGCTTGCCATGCGTAATAAGGGGCATACTCAGAGCTGGCCCCTACAGCAAAATCATCCACAAAGGGGGCCCCATTTGCCGAAAGCGCCGGGAGTTCAATTCCAGCGGCTGTCAATGTCGTTCGCCTCCTATACATTACACACCCCACTTGCCGAAAAGCATGAGCCACTTGCTCTGTGCTTGGTTATAAGTAAAGCTCAGCTCATGAACCATACTTGCATCGGCAGTGAAGTCTTCAGGCACAAGGACATTGTCGCTAAATGTGAGTGTAGGCACTGTGTCTCCTGTCACGAAGGAGAGTAAGCATATATCCGCTGCCGCATTGTTTGTATTTTCTGGCAATACCACGCTGAGTGTGGAGACTGTGCCTGCGATGGCAGTGTATTTGTTCGTGCGCAATACTGTGGGTGTGTCGTTAGAAGTAGTTGTTATGATAGTATATTTCTGAGCTTGCACATAGTCCTCTACGGCATCAATTGTCGGAATCGAAACACCGCCTTCGTGGCTGTATATTCGCAAATAATCGATACGCCCGGATGCTTGGCACATCACAGTAATAGTACTCAGCTCCTTGGTAGCGTCTATAGTGTATACTGCATCACCACTTGGAATTGTATACGCACTATTTGCGACAGTAGCGGTAATCCCATCAGTATATGTGCAGTATACTCTTGCATTTATATTCTGCTCGCCTGAATGTGTGTTTGCTATGGAGGCTTCAATTTTGCTGATTGAGGTATCTTGTAGGTCGTCTACTGCAAATGTGAAACCGGCACTTCCATTAAAGCTGTAAGGTGTGCCCTCAAGAAGTGCTGTAAGAGTTTCTTCCGATATATTGTCACTGATTGGGTAGAGCACATCAGTACCAAGTAAAACACCGTTAACATGGTCAACAGCCATATTCCGTACCTGCTTTACAGTCGGCGCAAGGTCGGTTGCTGCCCCCGTTTGCCATTGTTCATCGGAAGCGAGTTGTGCGCTATCGCCCACCAAGCCCGTAATGTTTTCTGTTGCCGCTCGCAGCTTATTTATCTCGTTCCAATTTGAGATAATTTGCGCTTTCAGCATGACCTTTTCTTCCGTGGCCGAAGGCTTATATTCAGAAACGATAGGACGAATACGCGACAGATATGCTCTTGTCGAAAAACGGATACGAAATGCCTGCGCCCCGTTGGGGGTGTACTGCATATCTACTTCAACTCTATAGGGTTTTGTATACGTTGTGCCTGTTGGCGGCGTGACAGAAGTCGGCTCTACAATTTGCACCCAATTCACACGGTCTACGGACATTTCGATGGAATAGAAATTTGTTCCGGTATAGATGAAGTCAAAAAGGATTTTATTGATGACGACATATCGTGAAAAATACATCTCATAATACACATCTTTATCGCTTGCATTACTAATCCACACATCATTTGTATTATTATATGCGTCCTTCAACGCCTGTGCGGCATACCAAGGCGCATAGGCATCAGCATGTTGGCTACTCCCAACGACAGCATAATCATCAACATAGGGGGTGCCATTTGCGCTTAAAAATGGCACCTCAAAGGGCTGTGCGGTATAGTCAAGCTTATCCATGAGCAAGTCACTTTTCACCTGCGACACACTCGGCATTTTTGCCTTTTCTGTGCCGGCAATCCATTCTTCATCCGTAGCCAAAAGCTCGGAGAGCGCCTCCTCCTTCACATCCACATTTTTGAGTGCCTGTATTTCGTGCCAGTTGTATGTAATCTGTGATTTTAACTTTATTTTTTCCGCAGTCACTGCCGGTATATACAAGGACACTGTGGGGCGTATGCGTGAAACATACAAGGACGCTCCTAAAGTTTGAAAAAAACGTACTCTAAACGATTGTGCCCCTACAGCGATATGCTGCATGTCGATATTCCATTCCGCCCCCATGCCCCGCGTTGGTACGGGCGTCTCTGGAATAATTTCTTCCCATGTTTCCCTATTTACGGAAACTTCCACGGAATAGGATGTGGGCACCATAGTTGCACTATAGTAACGCGAATTTTTTATGAATATGCTTTTTAGCATAACATATCGACTAAAATGCATGGTATAGGTGATGCCTTCAGTACCAAAATCTACGCCTGCACTAGGTTCATAAGCAAACCAATGGTCATTGTATACAGTTGTCGTCTTTGCCGGATCTTGCGCCGCTTTCCACGGAGCGCGATGCTCATCATGTTCATATGCTTCTACGGCATAATCATCCACATAGGGCGTGCCGTTGGCAGATAAGTATGGAACATCAAATGGTTGCAAGACGGTTCCCGCGAGCTTGTCCATAAGGATATCAGAATTTACCTGAGAAACACTTGGCAGCTTATTTGTCGCCACGCCAAGTTGCCACTCTTCATCTGTTGCAAGCTGAAGCAGTGCGCTTGACACTTGTCCTACAGGCTCAAAATCTCCCGTTGATTCCACATAGACATATTGCCCAAATTCAGCCGCATCCACCAAGCCTACAAGGTAGACGTCGCCGTTGTCATTATTGTCCGCAGGCAAGTCGTCAACCGTATTGACGCGCCCTTTAAGTGTCATAAGGTCAAGGGTTGCCACCGTTGTATCCACATACTCCGTCGTAGCATAGGCCGTTAAATCCACTGCCGGTTTCGCTTCGATGGCGTCAATGCGTGTATCAAGCGCATCGGTGACTGTATTGTCTGCTTTCTCTGCCAATGCAGTATTCATACCTGCGACAACTTGATTAAGCGCCGCTGTGGTGCTATAGGGGCTTAAGTCAACAGCAGGGGCATTTTCCAGCGTATCCACGCGCGTATCCATATTGCGTAATTCCGTCTTCACCTGCGCCACACTTGGCGCCTTTGTCGTGTCTGTGCCTGTGGCATATTCCACATCGCTGGCAAGGGTAAGCCCCTTCACTTCAGCATTGCCGATCTGCTCAAAGGACGCGCCGTCTTCAAAATAGATATAGGTGGCGGCATTATCATCGCTGCTCAGGCCCACAAGCCAGATATCGCCGTTGGCATTGCCTGTTGTTGGCAAGTTATCCACTGTATCCACGCGACCTTTCAAATTTGCCAAGTCAATATTGCCCACGGCTGTATCTACATATTCCTTCGTGGCATAGTCAGTAAGATCTGTGTCGGGTTCGTTTTCAAGCTCTGTGAGACGCGCGTTCATGGCGTCTGTAATAAATGAATCTGCCTTTTCCGCTAAGGATGAGGTCACATCAGCCGACTTTGCATAGGCAGACAGGTCAATATCTGGTTCTTCTTCAAGAGCGAGAATGCGATTATCAAGGGCGTCTGTGGCAGCGTTCACGTCCTCTATCTCAGCAAAGGGGGTCAAATCTACGGGCGGTACGCTTTCAAGCGTGCCAATCCGCGCGTCAAGCTCCGTCACGTCATCCTTCACTTGTGCGACGCTTGGCGTCTTGTCTGTGGTAGTGCCTGCCGCGTATTCTTCGTCCGACGCAAGATTCGCAACGCCGATAGGCCCTTGCAAATCAACAGGTGTGCTATAAGAGCCGTCGGGATTTTCAAAGGAGAGCGTCGTGCCTTCCCATATATGAGCAGGCATATCGCCCTGTTCTCCTTTTTCGCCCGTATCGCCTTTTTCACCCGTATCGCCTGTATCGCCCTTCTCGCCCGTCGCCCCTGTGTCCCCTTTTGCCCCTGTGTCGCCCTTTTCTCCTTGTGGGCCTTGAATACCTACACCGTCGCCACTGCCGCTTGCGACCCAATCTTGCGGCGAAATGTCAGGTCGAGCGCCGTTATTGTCGCGCAAGGCATAATAGACAGCGCCATTGTACAAAACAGCGTCAAAAAATGTATAATCTGTACCGCCCACCCATTCACCGCGCAGGCTTGATTGTACTTGTCCGCGTATTCTGTCGCTCATAATCATTACTCCTGTATGTTATTACGCCATTCCGGTTTGTTTTTTATTTTTTTAAGTTTTTTTGAGTTTTTTTTAAGTTTTTTTAAGTTTTTTTAAGTTTTTTTCTTGGGGGGAAACTTTTT
>CAYJHT010000045.1:0-10357 GCA_964369615.1 uncultured Desulfovibrionaceae bacterium | reverse complement strand
TGAATTATCTTTTGCTTTTTTTTAATAGGGCGCGTATAATTTGCATCGTCCCTTATGGGTGTTTAACAACCTTCGAGGGTGTAGGTACGTTTTTTAATATTTATAGACAGCTTTGCATGGAGGAAATCATGACTAGGGAAGCTCCGGAAAAAAATTTGGCTCTTGACCTTGTTCGTATTACAGAGGCGGCAGCCCTTGCCTCAGCACGTTGGCTGGGTCGCGGTGACAAGAATGCAGGTGATGCCGCTGCGGTAGACGCTATGCGCATTACCTTTAATTCCCTCAACATGCAAGGCACTGTTATCATAGGTGAAGGCGAAAAGGACGAAGCGCCTATGCTGCATAATGGTGAAAAAGTCGGTTCTGGTGTAGGGCCTGAGCTTGATGTGGCTGTAGACCCTGTGGAGGGCACAAGCCTGCTTGCATTTGGTCGTCCAAATGCGATATCTGTTGTGGGCATTGCTCCTACGGGTACCTTGTTTAATCCGGGGCCAAGCTATTATATGCAGAAGCTTGTGGTGCCGCATGAAGCGCGCGACGTAGTAGATTTAGACGCTCCTGTGAAAGATAATTTGAATAATATCGCTAAGGCGCTGGGTAAATCAGTACATGACCTTGTAGTCTTTGTACTTGATAAACCGCGCCATGAAACACTTATTCAAAACATTCGTAAAGCTGGTGCGCGTATTCAGCTTCATACGGATGGCGATGTGTCTGGTGCATTGATGGCTGTAGATCCACGTTCTGAAGTAGATGTGATGATGGGAACGGGCGGCACTCCAGAAGGTGTGTTGAGTGCCTGTGCTATCAAGGGTTTAGGTGGTCAAATTTTGACCCGCCTCGACCCGCAATCCTATGTGGAGAAAGAAGGGATTGATGAAGCTGGTATTGATGTGCGTGAAATTTTGAGCGTGAACGAACTTGTGCGTTCTGATGATTGTTTTTTCTCTGCCACGGGCATTTCCGGCGGTTCTTTCTTGCGCGGCGTCCAGTATAAGGGGCGCAATACTATTACACACTCTATGGTTATTCGTGGAAAAACGGGAACATTGCGCTATATTGAATCATATCATAATATGAGCAGACTTAATAAAATCAGTTCTGTTCAATATTAAATAGTATGAGGTTTTGTATTTTTATGCGTAGAATATTCGCAGTTTTTTTTGTATATATCTTTCTTTTTTGCACACACGCGCAAGCGGCGACGGTTTATGAAAATCAAGCGCCCATCCAAGAAAAGGAACTCATGGCCTTTATTGCGCTCTTGCCTGATTTCAGAGTGTGGGCAGATACACATAAAGAAGAAGCCTATCCTAAGGTGACACAAGGAAAGGCGGATTTTGCATATTCAGACGGAGCTGCCCAATGGGTAAGCTCCCGTGGTTGGGATCCTGCCAGATTTTTTTCTGTTATGGGCAAGGCTGCGGCCGCACTCTTTATTGTTGCCGAAGGGGGCGAGGTGACAAAGACACCACCGCCAGATATGCCCACAGTGACACAGGCAGAACTTACTCTTGTAAGAGAACATTTTAAGGCACTGCTTGAATCAGGGCGTGAGGCGCCTCCAATCAATCAATAATGCATGATAGAAATGGGGAAACTGAAAAGTTTCCCCATTTACTTTTAAATCATCCGCACATTCAACCCGAAAGTGTGACTTTTACTGTGTTTGCTCAGCAGTCGTTTCAGTTGCCCCCATACGCAATGACATGAAGAGCGGTGTTGCTTGTTGACGACCGCTAAAAATTTCTTCTGTTGTGGCGTCAAGTGCGTGTGGAAGCACTTCGTCTACATGGCTTACAAAGACAATTTCGAGGTCTTCGAGAATTTCATCCGGTACTTCTTTCAGATCTTTTTCATTATCCATGGGCATGATGACCTTTGTCAGTCCAGAGCGCCGTGCAGCAAGGAGTTTTTCACGCAGGCCTCCAATGGGCAATACACGTCCGCGCAGTGATATTTCACCAGTCATGCCCACATCATTGCGCACGGGAATACCGAGGAGAGCAGAGGTGATTGAGGTGGCAAGGGTAATGCCTGCGGAGGGGCCGTCCTTTGGTGTGGCGCCAGAAGGGACGTGTACGTGGATATCAATTTTTCGATGGAAGCGAGGGTTGATTCCGAGAAGTTCCGCACGAGAACGCACATATGAAAGCGCCGCGCGTGCTGATTCCGTCATGATATCACCTAATTGCCCTGTGGTCGCCACATGCCCTGTGCCGGGCATAAGGCTTGTTTCTACCATGAGGATATCACCGCCGCGTTGGTTATAAGCAAGGCCTGTGCACACGCCGACTTGTGCTTCTTTTTCGCGTTCGTCATGACGGTATTTTTTGACGCCAAGCATTTCGGGGAGTTTCTCAGGTGTTATTTCGATACAAAGATCTGTATTTTCTTCATCAACAAGTTTAATGGCAATTTTGCGACACAAAGTTGCTATTTCGCGTTCAAGATTACGCACGCCTGCTTCGCGGGTATAACTGCGGATAACTTCGAGCAGAGCGTCATTATTCAAATCGATATTATGCTCTTGCAGGCCGTGCATTGTGCGTTGTTTTGGCAGTAAGAATTGGTGTGCGATATGTTGCTTTTCTGTTTCTAAATAGCTGTTAAGTTCGATAATCTCCATACGGTCTTGCAGGGGCACAGGTATGGAGTGTAAGCTATTGGCTGTTGTTATAAAGAAAATCTTTGACAAATCGTAGTCGAGGTCGAGATAGTGGTCCATAAAGGTACTATTTTGTTCTGGATCGAGCACTTCTAAAAGTGCAGCGGCAGGGTCTCCGCGAAAGTCTGCGCTCATTTTGTCGATTTCATCCAAGCAGAACAAGGGATTATTATATTTTCCTCTTTTGAGGGACTGTAATATTTTCCCTGGTAGTGCGCCTACGTAGGTGCGTCTGTGTCCGCGGATTTCGGCTTCATCGCGCACACCGCCGAGGGAGAGGCGTACAAAGTCTCTGCCTGTGGCATTGGCGACGGATTTTGCGAGGGAGGTTTTGCCAACCCCTGGAGGGCCTACAAAGCAGAGGATGGGACCTTTAAGCCCATTTGTCAGTTTTTGTACTGCCAGATATTCGAGTATACGTTCCTTTGGTTTTTCAAGTCCATAGTGTTCGTCATCAAGAATAGTACGTGCGTGTTGAATATCCATATCGATATCCTTCACGCTATTCCACGGCAAATCCATAATACAATCTACATAGTTACGCAGGACAGTATATTCGGCGGAGGAAGGCGCCATGCCCCGCAATTTGCGCAGCTCGCGCAAGGCTCTTTCGCGTGCTTCCTCGGGCATGGGCATTTCGAGAAATTTTTGTTCCATCTCCACAAGTTCTGCTTGTGGGTCATCATCGCGCCCCATTTCTTTGTTTATGGCTTTTATTTGTTCTGTGAGGAAGTAATCGCGTTGGTTGCGTTCCATTTGTGTACGAACACGATTTTTAATGCGTTTTTCCACGGAGAACATAGCTATTTCTTCTTGAATAAGCTCATACACCTTTTCAAGGCGTTGTACGGGCACGAGCATTTCCAATGCTTCTTGCTTTTTCCGATATTCTGCTTTCAAATGGGGGACTATAGCATCTGCGAGGCGTCCGGGGTCATTGAGGCCGAGAATGGTCATAACGACATCGGGACTCATTTTTTTATTGATTTTGCTGTACTCTTCCAGAGCTTCTTGGACGGTTTTCATAACGACGTCGCATTCTTTGCTCTTGACGGATTCTTCTTGTACGATGGAGGTGCGCACGCAGGGGAAGACTTTTTCACCGAAGGGCGCGTCGGATTGTATGGACGCCCATGTTGCGCGATAGAGTCCTTCAAAGAGGACTTTAATGGTGCCATCCGGGAGGCGCAAAATTTGTAATATTTTACATACGACGCCTATATCGTACACGTCGTTAGCGCTAGGTTTTTCCGTATCTGGTTCTCGTTGGGCAACAATAAAAATTTTCTTATCAAATTCACTATAACCGGCTTCAATGGCCTTAATGGAGGCCTCTCGTCCCACAAAAAGTGGCATAATAGCGCGAGGAAACATGACCACTTCCCGCACAGACATGAGTGGCAGATCCATATCATAGACAGGTGGTGCGGGGCTTTGTAAAGATGAACGCATGAAAACTCCTTAGGCGCTGTTTCTCAATAAAGAAATTTTTTGAAAAGGCATGTGAGGGGAAACTTTTTTCTTAAAAAAGTTTCCCCTCACAAAATTCTTAAAAACACAATAAAAAACTAACTCGCCGCTATTTCTTGTCCGTCATTTTCATAGAGGAGGACGGGTTCGCGTCCATTTTCTATGACGGCTCTGTTAATGAGGCATTCACGCACATTGGTCATTGTGGGCAAATGGAACATGATATCGAGCATAATTTTTTCAAGAACGTTTCGCAGCCCACGGGCACCGGTTTTGCGCTCTATAGCTTGTGCGGCGACAGCTTTGAGTGCATTATTTGTAAAGCGCAATGAGACATTGTCAAGCTCAAAAAGTTTTTGGTATTGGCGCACGAGGGCATTCTTAGGTTCTGTCAGGATGCGCACAAGGTCATCTTCTTCAAGATCATTTACGTGAGTTATGACAGGGATACGTCCTACAAATTCGGGAATAAGTCCGAATTTAACAAGGTCTGCGGGGTGAAGTTCGTCGAGGAGTTTTGACAGTGTCATGTCCTTTGTTGAACGTACTTTGCCACCGAAGCCCATGGAGCCACCGGTCATGCGTTCGCCGACGAGTTTTTCAAGACCGACGAAGGCGCCACCGACGATAAAGAGGATATTGCGCGTATCCATGCGAATAAATTCTTGTTGCGGGTGTTTACGTCCGCCTTTTGGTGGAATATTTGCTTCAGTTCCTTCGATAATTTTGAGGAGTGCTTGTTGTACGCCTTCACCTGAGACGTCACGAGTGATGGAGGGGCCGTCGCCTTTGCAGGAGATTTTATCAATTTCGTCAATATAGATGATACCCTTGCATGCGGCTTCAAGATCATAGTCGGCATTTTGGAGGAGTTGTACGAGGATGTTTTCAACATCTTCGCCGACATATCCGGCCTCTGTTAGGGTTGTTGCGTCGGCTATGGCGAAGGGAACTTTGAGTACACGTGCGAGAGTTTTTGCAAGAAGGGTTTTTCCGCTTCCGGAGGGTCCTACGAGGAGTATATTACTTTTTTCAAGTTCAACTTCATCGCCTATGGCGTCGGCATAGAAGACGCGTTTGTAGTGGTTATGAACGGCAACGGAGAGGATTTTTTTTGCTTCGTGTTGTCCTATGACGTATTCATCGAGGCGTGACTTGAGTTCCATGGGTGAGAGCAAGAGGCCGTCTTCATGCACTTCGGCAATATTTTGCTGGGCAATGATATCGTTACAAATACTGACACAGGCATCGCAAATACGGACGTCATTTTGAACGATCAAATTTTTCACGTCAAATTCACTTTTGCCGCAGAAGGAGCAGCTTACCTTGTCATTTTTTTGGGGAGGTATTTTAGACATATATTGTCATCCTTTACGCATAGTCATTGCGCAGCAAAGCAGTCAACGTACAAGTCTCTGTGATGCGCCATACAAAAAATATTTTTCCACAGTTTTGGGGTGTCATGATGGTGTCATGACACCCGTTTAAAGCTTATTCGGCATCAAAATCGGGGGAGAGTTGAATCCCTCGTTCTGTGTCGTTATCGGAGTTTCTTTCTTGTTCGAGATCTTTACGTGAAACAAGAATTTTATCAATAATACCGAACTCAAGTGCTTCTTGAGCGGACATAAAGTTGTCACGATCGGTGGCTTGAGTAATTTTACGCACGGTTTGTCCGGTATTGAGTGCGAGCAATTCGTTGAGGCGCTTTTTTGTATTGAGCAGTTTGCGCGTACGAATTTCGACGTCGGTTGCTTGTCCACTTGCACCGCCAAGTGGTTGATGGATCATGACTTCGCTATTTGGGAGTGCGTAGCGCATTCCTTTTTCACCGGCAGCAAGGAGAAAGGCTCCCATACTGGCAGCGATGCCCATGCATACGGTTGCCACGGGGCAAGAGATATAGTTCATGGTATCGTAAATAGCGAGTCCTGCGGATACGGAGCCACCGGGCGAATTAATATAGAAGTTAATTTCCTTTTCTGGATCTTGCGATTCGAGGAAAAGGAGTTGTGCGCAGATGATGGAGGCGACGTGATCATTCACGTCGGTGCTCAGCATGAGGATGCGATCCTTCATCAGGCGAGAATATATATCATACGCCCGCTCACCGCGACCTGTGGTCTCGATGACTGTTGGTATAATGGGCATTTTACTGTCTCCTAGGGGGGGGTGTAATAATCATGCAAAAAACACGCCATCACACCATACACGAGTCGTCAACACCGTAAGGCGAGGACAACAGTTTTATATATTTATTAAAAAAGAACAGGCAGATAAAAGCAATTTTTCTTGACGTATCTCTTCACTGAAGCACAATTCCTCAACAATAACAAGACATCCCTGTTCTTACTAGCAATTTATCTTTTCTAAAAACCCACTTAACTGCACGATAACGTTTGCAGAAACTCTTTTGAAAAACTTCTTTCAAACTTCCCATCAAAAAGCGCCAACTATCCAGTTAAACAGGTGATTTCCTTGAAGAGGGGTGTGGGGGGCTTGTACCCGCTAGGGTGAAACTTTTTTTCCCAAAAAAAGTTTCACCCCACATGCCTTTCAGAAAAAACCAAACACTAGGTATTTTATTCAGCCTCAGCTTGCACAGCAGGCTCAACTTCAGTGACCTTCGCCTTGGTATAGATGATATCCATGGCTTTATCTGCCAAGAGGCGATCGCGCAAGGTAAAGATAGTACCTGAGCTTACATAGTCATCTTTGAGCTGTTTAAAGTCTTGACCGCTGCTTTGTGCCATTTGATAGATAGCCATATCCACTTCATGCTCTGTGACTTCGAGGCCTTCCTTCGTTGCTACGGACATAAGAAAGACTTGCGAACGTGTCAACTGTTCTGCTTCTGTCCGTGCTTCTGCGACAAGTTCTTCTGCACTTTTGCCGAGTGAGTCAAGGCCGCGTCCTTGGCGTTCAAGTTGGCTTTGGCGTTCCGCCAAGATGCCACGAACATGCGTATTGACCATGGCTTCTGGTAATTCATAAGTCACCATCTTCAGCAAGGAGTCAAGCAATTTTTTTTGCGCTGCGCCTTTGTGTAGATTGATGCGGTTTTGCATATAGGAGTCTACGAAGGCTTCGCGCAATGCGTCTACGCTTTCCTTGCCCATGCCCTTGGCAAATTCCGCATCTAATTCGGGGAGAATACGGTTTTGAATGGCATGTACTGTGACCTTCATGGTCACAGTTTTGCCGGCAAGATCTGGCGACAAGAAGTCTTCTGGGAAGATCACTTCCCCTTCCTTTGTTTCGCCTATAAGTGTCATTTTCACGATATCTTCAAAGGCTTCGAGCGCTTGTCCTTCACCTATGCCCATTTGGAAATTCTGTGCGCTTATGCCTTCAACAGGCACGCCGTTTTCATAGGTGTTAAAGTCAAGCGTCACAAGTTGTCCATCGACGGCAGGACCTTTTCCTTCGGCAGGTTCGAGCTTTGCGCGGGTTTTGCGTAAGCGTTCGATGAAGGATTCTATTTCTGCATCGGCGACAACAGCCTTTTCTTGTTCAATTTCCATCCCTTCATAGTTGGGGATATCAAAGCTTGGCAGCACTTCAAAGCTAAAGTCATAGACAAATTCTTCGTCACGCTCAATGCTACCACCGTCAAAGTCGATGCCAGACACAGGCGTCACGGCAAGATCTTGCATGACCTGATTGATATGGACATTCACAAGGTCTTGCTTTGCTTCTTCGTAAATTTTATCGCGGAAGCGCTTTTCAATAACAGAAGCAGGCACTTTCCCCTTACGGAAGCCGTCAAGTTGAACAGATGTGCGATACAAGGCCACAGCGGCCATAATAGAGGCTTCCACCTCTTTGGGGTCAACGGTGACATGCACCTTTTTCTTTACCGGCGATACGTCTTCAACTGTATATTCCACAAGGGTCTCCTTTTGGGGCACGACATTCCGCACACAGGCGGCGGCGCAACCACATATATTTTAGTAACAAGAAACTATATACACTCTCTTGCCGCTTGTCTAGTTGCAGAAAGGGCAATTTTTGCAAAGAAAATTATTCTTCAATAGTTTGTGGACTGTGCGCCCCATCTTTAAGCTCAACTGAAAGCTGTCCGTCGTTCACACGCAAGAGCACATAGCCCCCCCCCGCAAGATTACCGGGATTGACAACAAGAGTACGACCAAGACGATCTATGCCGCGTGCCTCATGAATATGTCCACAAATACATACGTCCGGCTGGTGCTCTAAAATAAAATCACGCACAGCAACAGAACCCACATGCACATTATTGCCTATATCATCACACAGAGTGTCCTTAGGAGGATTATGCGAAATAAGTACGCTTTTTGGCCACTGCCGCGCCTTTTGCCACGACTGCTCAAGCCACGCGGCAAAATGCGATTCCGGAAATTCACTCGGCGTGCCAAAGGGCGTAAACACAGACGCACCCACGCCAAAAATTCCTACGCCTTGCGTTAATTCCCGTACCTGCGTATGCAGATTCCAGCCCTTTTCAACAAGCCAATCCGTCACTTCGCCCCTGTCCATATTACCAATTTGTGCCATTATATTCGGTGTATAACTTTGCGCAACATGAACAACACGCTCCGCCTCCTTCACACCGCCACAATTTGTCATATCACCACTTATAATGATACCATCAGCCTGTGACAATTCCGGAATATGCGCAAAAGGACGCGTGTCATCGTGAATATCCCCCACAACAACCCATAAAAAATCTTGCTTTTCAGCATCCTGTACAGTAGTATCTTGCATAGCTGCATTCCTCCCATAAATGTTGATAGCAAGTATAAACTGTTTTATCATAAAGGGAAAGAGGGACAACATGGATAATATCGCCCAAGAAAAAAGATTATTACGCCAAAAATTCCTTACAGAGCGCACAAAACAACCCTCAGCTCATGCCAACAGTGAGGCCGCACAGCAAAAGCTATTGGCGGAAAATATATGGCAAACTGCCAATACAGTTGCACTTTATATGGCTGTACGCGGAGAAATGTCCACAAATACGCTCCTTGAACACGCATGGCACAACAAGAAATGCGTCCTACTCCCACGCTGCCGCCCCACACAAGGAAGCATGGACTTTGTCCCATGCACCTCAATGGACGACCTCACACCAGGAAACTTCGGCATAATGGAACCACACACGCACATCCCCAAAAAAGAACTCGACACTCAAGCACCCGATATCATCATTATACCAGGCACAGCCTTCGACAAAAAAGGCAATCGCCTCGGCTTTGGCGGCGGCTACTACGACAGACTCTTTGCCGAATCATGGTGCTGCCCACACACCCTGCGCATCGGCCTGTGCTACGCATGGCAAATCATTGACACTCTCCCCCTAGAACCATGGGATATGCCCATGGACGCACTCGTTACAGAACAAGGAATCTTATGGATATAACATATATACCATTTACATTTCCCGCACTCACACAAGGCTTGCGCAATGTACACTGCCTCTTCCAAACGCGCACAGGAGGACTATGCTCAGGCGCCCACGGCGGCGGAAATATCTCCTTCGCCACAACACAAACAGCCAAAAATACACGCGCCTCCATCACCGCCAACAGATACAACCTCCATAAAACAGTCAACTGCCCCATGAGCGAACTTGCGCAAGTCCACGGCGATACCATCATCTTCGAACCAAAAGCCACAACACACGATACCCTCCTCAATATAGAAGCAGACGGTCAAGCCACCTCTCGCACAGAACACGCACTCATGATCAAAACAGCCGACTGCCAACCCATCCTCTTCACACACATAGACGGCACCCATATCATGGCCCTGCACGTAGGCTGGCGCGGTAATAGAATAAATTTTATCGGCAGCGCAATCGCACGCTTCTGCTCTCGCTACAACCTACACCCACAAGAACTCCTCGCCGTACGAGGCCCAAGCCTTGGCCTCGCAGAATTTATCAACTTCAACCTAGAATGGGGCGACAACTTCAAACAATGGTTCGACACAAATACACAATCCATGAACCTCTGGGCCCTGACACGACACCAACTCCAACATGCCGGAATATTACCACAACATATATTCAGTCTCGACCTGTGCACAGCCACACTCAACGAACTCTTCTTCTCCCACCGCAAAGACAAAAACACAGGCCGACAAGCAAGCATTATTTGGATAAAAAATTCGTAGGATTTTTTTATAGGAAGTTATTTTTGTTTTCTGAAAGGCTTGTGGGGGGAAACTTTTTTTGGG
>CAYJHT010000044.1:0-10386 GCA_964369615.1 uncultured Desulfovibrionaceae bacterium | reverse complement strand
CGGTATATTAGATATATATAAGTGTTTCGCGAGATGAGCTTGACGCAGTTAAAGGGCAAAAAGGCATTAAATCAGCGTTTCCTTAAGTTTTCTTTGAAAAGGCTTGTGGGAGGAAACTTTTTTTGGGAAAAAAAGTTCCCCCCCCACAAGCCTTTCAGAAAAAAAAATAAACTTTTAGAAAAAACAAACTACTAGTCTTTGTTCGCGCCATAAGGCTAAGCAAGTAAGTCCATTTCGTCCAGTGTCACACGTAGGATTTCGGCATTTTTCGGTGTCATGGGGCACATAGGCGGACGCAAATCAGACGTCATCTTGCCCATAAAGGCAAGCGCCGTCTTCACAGGGATAGGATTTGTCTCCACAAACATCTGCCTATTGAGGGGCATCATCCCAAAGTGCAAAGCGCGAGCATCGTCAAGACGACCCTCTCTAAAAGCAGCGCACAAGGCGGACATCTTCTTGGGGATAATATTCGACGTTACAGAAATAACACCGGAACCGCCGACAGAAAGTAAGGGTAACACCGTAAAATCATCACCGGAAAGAACAGAAAATCCCTGAGGGCAATGTTCTATAACGTCAGAGACTTGCGTCAAGTTTCCCGTTGCTTCCTTCATGCCGACGATACCAGGCAGCTCATGTGCAAGTCGCCCAACCGTTGCGGGTAACATATTACACCCTGTACGACCTGGTACATTGTACAAAACAAGAGGAATATCAACGGATTCAGCGATAGCCTTATAGTGCAAGTATAAACCCTCTTGTGGGGGTTTATTATAGTAAGGAGTGATAAGCAAAGCACCGTCTGCCCCCGCATCCTTAGCAAATTGCGTCAAACGAATAGCCTCATCAGTATTGTTTGACCCGGCACCTGCAAGCACAGGAACCCGACCATTGGCTTGGTCAATGCAGAGTTCAATCACTCGCTCGTGTTCCTCATGGGTCAATGTGGCAGACTCACCCGTCGTTCCACAAGGCACAAGGCCATCAATCCCTTCCTGAATTTGCCATTCAACAAACTCTCGATAACGTTCTTCGTCTATACCGCCCTTACAAAAAGGAGTCACGAGAGCTGTAAAAGCACCAGAAAATTGCATAAAAAGTCCTTATACACAAAAACATTCGTGATGCTTTGCGCTCAAACAAAGATGCAAAACATTCACATAAAAAATTTACTTATTCAAAAATTCCTTGAGCTCTTTTCCTGCACGGAAAAATGGAAGACGCTTAGGATCTACCCGAACACTTTCGCCCGTCTTCGGATTGCGACCGGTATACCCTTCGTAATCCTTCACTTTAAAGCTTCCAAAACCGCGAATTTCAACACGCTCACCAGCAAGAAGAGAATCCTTCATGCTGTCCACAAAGGTATTTACTACCATTGATGCTTCTTCCACAGGCAAATCAGACTCCTCTGAAAGCACCTTTATCAATTCACTTTTATTCATACTCCCTCCAACACGTTAAGAAACACATGTAAACAACCAAATAACACAAATTCAGTATAGCCCCTTTTGTATAAAAAGGCAACATATTATACACTTGTCTCTAATACAGAGCGGCCGCCCAAAACATCAAGCATACTCAGGCGGATTTTTTGAATGTTTTTCGCTATATTCTCCAAATCAACGCCCGCAGGACTTCCAGATGCCCAACGCATCAAGGGGTCTTGACGACGAACCGCCTCCATAAGCTGACCGTCGTTGCGTACAGAACCAAGTAAAATGGGTTCTATACCAAGAAAGCGCTGACAGGCAGTACGCAACTTTTCAAAGGTCTGCTTCTCATCCCTCTTGCTCTCAATCTGGTTTACGACAACCATAAAATCACGCACACCATAATTTGTGTACAAAATCTTAATCAGCGCATAACTGTCCGTCAAAGCCGTAGGCTCCGGTGTCACAACAACGATACGCAAAGCCGCCATGACAGCAAAGGATTGCACCATATCCGTAATACCCGCGCCAAGATCCATGAAAACATAGTGATATTTCCCAAGCACAGGGTTAAGGCGCTTTAATAAGAGCGCACGCTGATCACCGTCTAATTCCACAAGGTCGGGAACGCCTGACGCTGCAGGTAAGATATCAAGGCCGCCGGCCTCGCCCGTTTCTAAAGAATACAGCACATCCTTAATATCCACATCGCCAAGCAAGGCGTCTTGAATGTTGCCGTCAGGGGTAATACCAAGCAACACATCTAAATTGGCAAGCCCCATGTCGCAATCCATCAACAAAGTGGGAAAGGCCATTTTATGTAATGCATAGGCAACATTGAGGGTAATATTGGTTTTACCGACCCCCCCCTTGCCGCTCATTATGCAGATACTTAGTGTCGTGTTAGACATAGTGTTTCCTTATATGTTAGGCAAAAAACCACGTGTCATTTGCAAGCATCACTGCAAGCCATTGCCGTAAGCTCATTGCCCTATGGCACTCTGTGCTTTGCGTTAAAATCCTTAAAATATCTGCTTGTATTAAACAGCACCAAAAAGAAAGCGCTTTTCGTGCGACTGCACCAAGGTGCGTCTTGCATCAAGCGCGTGCATATTCTCACGATACAAACGGACGGCCACCTTCTGCTCTACAGCATCGTTCAAAGCACTTACAGATTGCTCCAAAAGGGCGGACACTGTACAATGCGCGCCCATATGACCTGCAATCCCCGCGCACAAAAGATAGCCCTGCTGCTTGCAATAAAACAAAATATCTTCCACCAAATTTTGCGCAGCAAAAATCTTGGCTCCGGGCAAAATCAATATCATTTCGCCTTGGTATACTCCCAAAGTATCACAAGAACACGCATGTATTTGCAAAGCATTTTGCACAAGCTTGATAACGTCAGAAGAAAAAAGAACACCCTCCTTCTTCTGCGCTTCTTCGTAGCTTACTTGGGAATGCATTGTGGCCTTGTCCTTTATAAACGCAGCCCCATGCTCTGAGAAACCCTCGTCCCGCAGCATCTCATCAAGGACATCGGCTCCCACCATTTGAGAAAAATCTTCCGTGCATTTGCCGTTGGAAATGCGCCCTTGAAAAGCAAGACGTACAACTGCAAGAGCCGTATTGCCCCGCGCCGCACGCGCAACTTCTTGTTCTAATTGTTTTATAAACGGAACATCAAGCAGCGAATAAAGAAGTGTATCAACAACACTGAGCTTATCCGACTGTGAAGATGTGCCCTGCTTGCCCTGCCTTTGCGAGTCCTGTACGTGTGTGCCTTCTCTTTCTTCACTTCCCTGCTCTGGCGATAAAGGCACATGGACATGCATGTGGCCATCATCAAAAGAACATTCAAGCGCGCACCACCCCATACTAGGCGCCTTGGCACACAAAGCTTCCCAGGCCTCCTTACCAAGCTGCGGCACAAGCTTTGCCACAAGGTGTAATGACGAAGGCATAGCTGCATCCTCACCGCATCCTTGCATGTGCTTGTAGACCTTGGCAAGCTCTTCCATAAGAACTTTCATGTCTGAAATATGAATATGTGTACTTTCCATGCCATTATCAGCGACTTTTGTCATGTTGATGGAGGAGATAATCTCTTTGAAAGGTGTCAATGCGCCCGTCGAGCACAGCGTCCACATCCCCCCATTCAGTATTTGTACGATGATCTTTGACCAGCCTATAGGGATGCAAGGTATAGGTGCGTATTTGACTGCCAAAAGCAATACTGTCCTTCCCTGCATATTGCTCCTTACGCTTGGCATCTTTTTCTTGCAAGGCCAATGCATAAAGGCGCGCACGTAAAATCTGTAATGCGGACTCCTTATTATGATGCTGGGACTTCTCATTTTGACACTGCGCCGTAACACCTGTAGGAATATGTGTTACACGCACAGCTGAGCTTGTCGTATTCACGCTTTGCCCCCCGGGGCCACTTGAGCGGAATGTATCAAAGCGTAAATCTGCATCCTTTATATCGAGCACAATATCCTGTCCCGCGTCCGGAATAACGTCTACAGACGCAAAGGACGTATGACGCCTGCCGGAGGCATCAAAGGGTGAAATCCGTATAAGTCGATGGATACCGCGCTCACTCTTCAAAAGACCAAAGGCATTGGTGCCGGAAATACGCAAAGTCACGCTCTTTACTCCGGCCTCATCCCCTGCTAAAAAATCAAGCTCTTCTACAGAATACTTGTGCGTCGCCGCCCAGCGGCTATACATACGCAAGAGCATTTCCGCCCAATCTTGAGACTCTGTGCCACCAGCTCCCGGATGAATTTCAAGAATGGCATTTTGACCGTCCTCTTCCGCTGACAACAAGAGCATCATTTCTGTCTGCTCCAAAAGCTCTGCAAGGTGTTTGACTTGCGTATGCAATGTGTCAAGCGCTTCTGTTTCTTCAGCACCTGCATTGCATTCTTCTGCAAACACCAACCAATCGCGCATATCATCATGGCTTTGTCGAAGAGTGATCGCACGCGCCACACTGTCCTCTAAGCGACGCTTTTCTTGCAATACAGGCGTAAGCGCGGAAGGATTCGCCCACGCCTCAGGCTGGGACATTTGAAGTTCTATCTGCGCAAGGCGCTCTTCGTGTCGCACAAGGTCAAAGACGCCCCCAAAGGCTTGCATATCGCCCCGAAAGACTCTGACATTGTGTTCTCAATTCTGAAAGCTGGAGCATATTTTTGTCTCACAAAATTTTACTACAGTGCAACATCCATCATCGTAATGCCTCACCATAAGGATCTGCGCCTTCTCGAAGAAGGAACGACGCATAATACAACAAATACAGCCAATGCCACAAGCACTAAATAGGGCTGTAAAGCATAAAAAAATGTTTTTTCTGCAAAAGCTTGCACAAAGCCCGCCACGCTTTGTGCTTGAAACTGTCCGCCCTTCACCACAACGCGACCCTGTGCGTCAATAATCGCAGAAATGCCTGTATTCGTGCTACGCACAAGCCATCGTCCCTGCTCAACTGTGCGCATAAGCGAAAGGTGTAAATGTTGCTCAGCGGCAGAAGAATCACCAAACCAGCCGTCATTACTGATGTTTAATAAAACATTAGCCCCATCTGCTACGCGTTGGCGAGCAAGTTCTGGAAAAACGCCTTCATAACAAATCAATACTCCGAGGGAAAGGTTGTCCACACGCAAAGGATGCGTAGCACGCCCTAGTGTGAAGTCTCCAATGCCCTGTAAAAGCGGTTTCAAAAAGTCCAGCGCCAACCAGTGAGGGACATATTCCCCAAAGGGCACAAGTTGACTTTTGTCATAAAAAGATTCCAGATGACCGCGCGCGTTGACAAAATAGGCGCGATTAAAAATCTCTACGTCCGAATGCGCATTTTCTTTATGCGCCTCATTATCCGCAACGCGTTCTGCGCCAGGTGCACCAATGATAAATGCTCGTTTTGTTTGGCTGACGAAGCGTAAAAGTTCACGCCCAAGGCGTGGGTGGTGCTCAATATAAAAAGGCATGGCTGTTTCCGGCCATATCACAAGTGTCGGCAAGGTTTGCGTTCCTTGTACTTCTTGCGACATCTGCGCAAGACCGCGTTCCGTTAAGGTCATATAGGTTTGCAGGGTTTTTTCTTGGTTCGATAATTCCCATTTTTGATTTTGGTCAATATTGCCCTCGACCATGAGCACGCGCGCGTGTGCCTCTTTGTGTTGTGGCGGTGCCTGTACATAGAGAACATAGCAACCCCAGCTTATAACAGCTCCCAGCATGCCAAGGGCGCACAGCATAAGCCCTGTGCCACGTCCGTCAATACTGCGACGCACATATTGCCTTGCGCCTTCCAAGAATAACAATGACATACATACAAAGAAAGCAGAAAGTACATAAGCGCCCACAATCGAGGCGCCTTGAATCATCACAGGCCACGGCGCAAAAGCCGTACTTAATACCATCCACGGAAAGCCCGTAAAAGCCCAGCCCCGCAGATATTCCAACAAGCACCATAAACAAGAAAGCGCCACGCACACACGCACGATTCCGAAAGAATAATACATATATCTTTTGTAGAACACATGCGCAGCCGCACAAAATACAGCGCCATAAAAAGCCACATACATGGCAATCGCCACAGCGCAAGGTAAGGCCAGCGCCCAAGGCAAGGCAGCCACCGTGTGCACAGGCACAGCCAACCAATATAATACCCCCGAACAGCCCACAATACCCACAAGCCAAGCGCAACGAAAGGCCTCAGATGCCGATTGGCATCGCTCCCCAAGATGCGCGAGCATCACCGGATATAAAAGAACCAAGGGAGGAATATGCACAAAGTCATTGGGAAAACCAAGCCAAAGGCCGCCCGCACCCAAAAGGAGAGACAGACACAAAGGCCTCAGCCCAAAAGCAGAATGCTTCACCGTATTTAACAACACAAGCGTCCTTAACTATTCCACAAGTTCCACTTCTGACTCAGTGGGAACAAGTTTTTCCATAAGGATACGCCGAATAAATTTAACATCTGCCTCCTCCACAGTAAAAGACCAGCCGGCCAAGTGGAAAACCTCGCCTACAGTGGGCACATGCCCCGCCTGCAAACTCAAATATCCACCAATGGTATCCACCTCATCAGAGGCAAGCTGCACGCCAAGCTCTTCTAAATCTTCCAGCCAGGCTCTGCCTGTGAGCGCATAGACATTGCTTGAGACTTCACGAATATCCACTTGCTTGGGCGCGTCGTGCTCATCTTCTATATCCCCCACAATTTCTTCTAGAACATCTTCAATGGAAATAATACCGGACGTGCCGCCGTATTCATCAAGGGCAATAGCAATATGCAATTTGCGCGTGCGAAACTCTTGTAATAGTTCGCGTATGCCCTTCGTCTCAGGGACAAAGAAGGGCTCACGCATGATATTATTTACGGGATCATTTTGCATCACAGGATCCATAAGACTGCGCAGCAAGTCCTTAGCATGGACGATGCCTATAATATTGTCGCGCGTATCGTGAAAGACAGGAATACGAGAATGGCCGGATTCAACAATAAACTGTGCAACAGCCATAAGGGGCGTCTGCGTCGGGACGCAGTCAATATCTGTGCGCGGTGTCATAACATCTTGCACTTGCATATCGTCAATGCGCAAAATACTGAGCAGCATAGATTCTTCATCTGCTGCGACTTCGCCGTCTGCGCGTGCTTCAAGAATGGCTTTTTCCAATGATTCTTCGTCGTCTCGTCTAAATAATCTTCCTAAACGAGACCAGAGCGTACTGTCGGAGCCTGCGTCCAAGAGTGTCCTCCCTCTGTTTATGTTGATAAATACAGCTTGTTGCGTGTCCATACATGCAAGGCTTTGCTATTAAAATTTATTTTGTCCCAAGTGCGTGCGCATGACCCATGCAGCTAGCTGAGGAATACTTTTGTCTTTGTCCGTAGGAAACCACACAATGGGTTTGCTTTCGCTTTCGACAGTCGCCCAATTTTCAAAACGCATGCCGAGCATCCAGGCCTTCTCTCTCTCTACGTGCCGTAAGGATGTTACGCGGCAAGACAGCCACAAGGCAAGAGGTTTTTTGCTTTCCTCTCCGGATTCAAGAACGAGCAAGAATAAAACTTGTGTCCCATTCTTTAAGCAAAGGCTATTTCCCTCCATCGCTTTTTCCTCAATCGTGACAAGCACACCACCTGCAGAAATATTATTTAATTTTATATAATTGCTTTCATTTCGCTTATACATAAACAGTGCGGCCTTTACATCATCGCGTCTTAGGGGCAAGGCCTGGCCTGTGGGAATAACCCAAAGCCCCATAAGCACTGTTTTGTCCTTCACAGGTCGGCAACGTAAAAAACTTCTTTTTTGACCCAATTCCAGGGCGTCTGGCATATCGATATAGAGAGCAACACGACTTCCAAGCTTATCCGTTTCAAAAATAACGGATGGAAAATGATAGTAGGCTTTTTTCTTATCCTTACGTACCTCAAAGGAAACATGGCATCTACGATGCCGCCAGTGCAAAACAGTCGCTGATGAGGAGCAGTCTATCGAAATATAATCCTTACTCACCTCGGTACACACACCCTCTACACTCGCTCCGGTTGACTCTCCATCTGTGAGCTCTATGCGGCACGCACTTGTTTGCACCAAGGCGAGGTTAAGGGCTTCAAAAACAATGCGTTCATGTCTGCGGCGCTGTCGCAAAAGCACGATATGCTTTCGCCCAATGTGTATCCCCTTGTAAAGCAAGACAGCCACGGCAATTCCGCCTGCAAAACTGAGCAAAACATCGGTCATTTCCATCATAGTTTGCGTACTCCGCATGTGTAAAAATGAAGAAAGAAAAGCGGCCTTTTCCGTCGATAATCATTTTTTTCACAAATGTAAACGCTTTCCTAGAAGAAATATAAACTTATTGCAGAAAACCCATTTTTCTCAAGTAAATTTCAATGCATACAAGAGCTGCCGGTGTTACACCCGAAATACGCCCTGCTTGTCCCAAGGTATGCGGCTTAAGTGTGTTGAGTTTTTCCTCTACTTCACGAGATAAACCCGCTACCTGCGTATAATCTAAGTCTTGGGGCAAGGGCGTCGTTTCCAGACGCTTTCCTTTTTGCACAAGCTGTGCCTGCCTCTGTAAGTATCCGAAGTATTTGATTCGCGTTTCGGCTTCCGCGCATACTTCCGCGTCAAAATCCGCAATATCGGGACAAAGAGGTTGGATATCTGACACACGCACGGGCGGCCTGCGCACCAATTCTGCCAACGTATGCGCATTGTTCGCAAGCTTTTCACCGTGCCCTTCAAGCATTGCATTGACGCCTTGATGCGGATTCAGACGCGTGCGCTCAAGAATGCCTTCCAAAGCATCCACACGCGACATCTTTTCCTCAAAACGCTGCCATTGAGCATCTTGCACAAGTCCGAGTGCACGGCCTGTCGGTGTCAAACGTGCATCGGCATTGCTCTCACGCAAAAGCAAGCGGTGCTCTGCGCGAGATGTGAACATGCGATAAGGTTCAAGTGTGCCCTCGCTCACAAGGTCGTCAACAAGAACGGCTATATAGGATGCATCGCGTCCAAGGGTGAATGCCTCACCTTCCTTTATACGCTGCGAAATATTGAGCGCCGCCCAAAGGCCTTGCGCGGCGGCCTCTTCATAGCCGGATGTTCCGTTGATTTGTCCTGCAAGCCAAAGATGCGGCGCATTGCGGCTCTCAAGAGTTGGATGAAGCTGCACAGGGTTGACGTAATCATATTCAATAGCATAGCCCGGGCGCACCATATGGGCATTTTCAAGCCCCGGAATACTTGCAAGCAAGGCCATTTGTATATCAAGAGGGAGAGAAGTTGAAATGCCATTCATGTAGCATTCTTTCGTATTTAAGCCTTCCGGCTCCACGAAAATCTGGTGGCGCTCACGATCTGGAAAACGTGCAATCTTATCTTCAATAGAAGGACAATAGCGCGCCCCTGTGCCTTGTATAACGCCCGTAAAAAGCGGTGATCTGTCAAAGCCTGTCCTAATGATATCGTGTGTACGCGCATTTGTCCACGTCATATAGCACGACACCTGCTCAAGACAGGGACCGTCACCATGAAAGCTGAATGACGGCGGCGGCGTATCGCCGGCTTGCTCTTCCATACGTGAAAAATCAATGGACGATTGCAACAGGCGCGGTGTTGTGCCTGTCTTAAGCCGTCCTGTCTCAAGTCCAAGCTCGCGCAAGGATGTTGACAAGTTTCGAGTCGCTGCATCCCCAAGACGTCCCCCTTCAAGGGAAGTCGTGCCCATATGCATAAGGCCATTCAAGAAAGTGCCTGTCGTTAAGAGGACATGATGCGCATAAAAGCTCAGCCCCTGTGCGGTACCCACACCGCACACACGCGCACCTTCAGTATATACAGCTTCGACACTGTCTTGCCAAATACGGATACGCTCCTCTGCAAATAAGCTGGTCTTTACAACACGCATATAAACATCTCTGTCAATCTGCGCTCTCGTTGCGCGAACAGCCGGCCCCTTGCTCATATTTAAGGTGCGAAACTGGATGCCGGCAGCATCTGCCCACAATCCCATCATCCCCCCAAGGGCGTCTATTTCGCGCACCATATGCCCCTTCGCCAAGCCGCCAATAGCAGGATTACACGAAAGATGGCCAATTCTGTCCACATTACCCGTAATAAGTAGGACGTGGTGTCCAAGGCGCGAGAGTGCCATAGAGGCCTCACACCCTGCATGACCCGCGCCCACGACAATAACATCAAAAAAATGTTTCATAAAGAATTTGGTGAAAAGTTATTTAAACACTGCGAAGCAATATAAGCACGCCGCACACGCCAACACTGTTCACCAGTACAGAAAACTTGCCGGAAAGTCAAGGGAGATTAAAAATAGCATGAAAAAAAGAGGAGATATTGTTGTAGTTTTTTTCTGAAAAGCACTTGGGGGGAAACTTTTTTTGGGGAAAAAAAGTTTC
>CAYJHT010000043.1:0-10421 GCA_964369615.1 uncultured Desulfovibrionaceae bacterium | reverse complement strand
GGTTTGGGGGGAAACGTTTTTTTCCTAAAAAAAGTTTCCCCCCAAGAAAAAAAGTTTCCCTCCAAGAAAAAAAGTTTCCCCCCAAGAAAAAAAGTTTCCCCTCTTCCAGCTTGTGAAATATTGGGGATAAGAATGTTCATTTTTTGAATTTTTACTCGAATATACGACTTGTCTTAATAATCTCACTGTGATAGTTTCCGATATTCAGCGAGTATCTTTGCTTAAAATGTTGATTTTTTCTTACATGCCTTGTGATGCCATCTGTTCTATGTGTTTTGATCGAAAGAGGAATGGACATGCGCTTATCTACAAAACTCGTTCTCATAACAGCCGTTTTGCTCATTGCTTTTGTAGCTCTTGGCTTCTTTAGTATTTTTCAATTGCAAAACGTCAATCAGAAAAATATTGAAATTACAACAAATTGGTTGCCTTCTACAATCAATGTGCAGCGTATAAACACGCTTACGTCGGATTATAGAATTTATGAAATTAGCTATGTCGACTCTGCGAATAAGCGTGTGCAGTCTGAATTTATGGAGGTCATAGCAAATATTTTGCGAGAACTTGCTGTTGTGAGAAGAACCTATGAAAAACTCATTTCGACAGAGCAGGAGCAAGAAATTTATGATCGCTTTTCTGCCTTATGGCAGGCATATACAGATTTAAGCCATCAGGTCTTTGTGCTGTCTCATGAGGGGAGCAGGGAGCTGGCTATTTCCATTCTTCAAAATGAATCCCGTATATTGTTTGATAGTGCATCGAACGTGCTTTTGGAGGCAGTTAATCTCAATAGGCGAGAAGGTGTGCGTGTGTCGCGTGAGGGGGATGAGGTCTATGCACATTCCCTCTATCTAATTTATATTAGTATTGTGTGTGTTGTTCTTTTTGCGGCCTTTTTATGTTTTTGGCTTGTCTGGACGATTAGGCGACAATTGGGGAAGGATCCTGCGGATCTTATACGCATCACGGGAAGAGTCATTGCAGGTGATTATGATATTGATGATAAAAAAGTTCACCGTGGTGTATATAAACATCTCTTAACCATGGTTGCCTCGCTCAAACATCATATTGACCGGGCTGAACAAAGTGTACGAATCAAAGGTGAATTTCTGGCGAATATGAGCCATGAAATTCGCACCCCTATGAATGGCATTCTTGGTCTTTTGTACCTCCTCTCACAGACGAAGTTGAGTCCAAAGCAAGAAGATTATGTACAAAAAACCTTGTTTTCTGCAAATAATCTTCTCAGAATCATCGACGATGTTTTGGATTTTTCAAAAATGGAGGCTGGAAAGCTGGAGCTTGAGAGTATTCCATTTAGTGTTGAAAGTATTTGCGATGAGATTTCTGTTCTCTATGCGCCAAAAGCGCAAGAGCGCGGAATTTTTCTTGTTGTTGATGCAGGTTGGCAGACGGATACTTTGCTCTTGGGGGATCCTTTGCGCATCAAACAAGTTCTTTTTAACTTTGTAAGTAATGCTTTGAAGTTTACCGAAGAGGGGGGAGTGACTGTTGCAGTCCAGTGTGACCCGCTTCATGAAGATATGTTGCGCTGTGTGTTCTCTGTTCAAGATACTGGTATTGGGCTGAGTACGGAACAGCAGGAAAGACTTTTTTCAGCTTTTACCCAAGCAGATTCTTCTATTACTCGCAAATACGGGGGAACGGGTCTTGGGCTTGTGATTTGTAAAAAAATTGTTGAGGCTATGGGAGGAAGTCTTTGGATTGAGAGCAAGAAAGGGCATGGTTCAACGTTCTTTTTTGCCATTGCTTTGCCCCTTTGTATGGACGATGTCGTCGGGTACGCATATGAAGAAAATCAAGTCATGCGTGATGAAACGGGGTATACAGGGCATTTGCTCTTGGTAGAAGATAATGAAATTAATCAGATAATTGCAAAGGAACTTTTGCAGGATGTGGGCTATACGGTAGATGTGGTTGAAAATGGTCAAGAGGCATTGAATAGTCTAGAAAAAAACACCTATGTTGCTGTTCTTATGGATATTCAGATGCCTGTCATGGACGGTTTGACTGCCGTGAGAAAGATTCGTGAAAATCCTGCATATAAGGATCTTGTGGTGATAGCCATGTCAGCTCATGCGATGGAAGGGGATTATGAAATAAGTCTTCAACATGGTATGAATGACCATATTACAAAGCCAATAGATCCCTTGAAGCTGTATAGTACACTTGACAAATGGATTTCGGGAGTGAAGTCTGTTTGATGTATTTTAAGAGTCGATTTTGACATTTATGAAAAATACTTTATCGTTTGGTGAGAATATATATGAATATTCGAGAAATATATGCTTTGATAGAAAAGATTGGTTGTATGACTATAAGTACATTTGATGGGGGGGCGATACAAAGCCGCATTGTGAGTATCGCAGATGCTGATGATGAGGGCATCTATTTTTTGACAATGACAGTGAAACCATTTTATCGTCAGCTCAAAGAAAATCCACGTATTAGTATGTGTGCTATTTACCCGCACGGGCGTAAGGATGGAAAGAACGCTGTGGGGCAGCCCTATCTTGTACCGGGCTGGACATTTCGTTGTGATGGTGAAGCCTACGAAGTTTCTGCGGATGACGTGCGTGCAAAAGCGGCAGCTGGTAGTGCTGTGCATCAATATACTTTGGAAGAATGCGAGCGTTATCCTGCTATGTGTCTCTTTTGTATTACAAAGGGTCAAGGGGAGGTGTATGATTATGACTTTGAAATGGAACACAGGGATCACAAGCTTTTACGCACGCCATTTGCCTTTGGTGGTGCGAGCATCCTTCCTCTTGGTGCGCATATAGATGAAAAATTGTGTATTGCTTGTGGATTGTGTTTTGAGCATTGCACCTTCAAGGCTATTATCTCTGGCACGCCTCATGTAGTCGATGTGCGCCGTTGTGATATGTGTGGTACGTGTGGTGCTGTATGTCCGCAAGGTGCCATACGATATTTGGGGCAGTATGAAGGATGAGGCTGTGGCGCACTATTTCTATGTGTTTTTTTGAAAGGGGTTTGGGGAAAACTTTTTTTGGGAAAAAAAGTTTCACCCTGAAGGACACAAGTCCCCGAAACCCTCTTTCAAAAAAATATCTATTTAACTAGATAGTTAGCGCCTTTTAATGAAAAGCACGCACTTCTTTTTATAAGAATTTTTGTACATTCTCTGACAACAATCGTGAACTTTCAACTTGAATGTAAGGTCGCAAAAGTATTTTACAAGCATACTGAAAAAAAGTTTACACGATTGGAATGACATGTTTAGGGGGACTGTTTCGAAAGAAAAATTTTTGTGTCCCGTGTTCTATATATCGTAAAAAAAGTTGAGGAAGTGTTTCATGAGGAAAGCATACCTTGTGCTGTGTATATTGCTTGTTATTGGGTGTATTATCTTCTTGTGGCCAGCGTTTGAGGTTCAAGTTGCTTTATTGCTTCTTTGTGCTGCCTTGGTGTTTTTTGTTCTCGCTGTATGCATTTCCTCGAAGCACATCTTATTCAGTGTGACAAAATATGTTTCCTTGACACTTTTTTCATTGTTTTTTGCCTTGGCTGTTTTGGAAGGGTATTATTATATCGCACTAGGAAAGTACAAAAATAATATTGAGTTTGAAGTAATACAAGAAGCAGATGCTTCGAATCAGTACGGCAAAGTACGTGCACGACGTCTCATTCAAAGTTCCGGTGAAGTCTTATATGATGTTGTGTATACGAGAGATGCGGAAAAACGTCGTATTACACCTGTCATGTCTCGTGCGACTACTGCGGTGGTTTTTTTGGGCTGTTCCTTTACTTTTGGGGATGGTCTTGAGGATCAGGAAACATTCCCGTGGCAGGTAGCTCAAAAGCTTGGGGAGAAGTATCAAGTATTTAACTATGGTATTTCAGGTTTTGGCGCCCACGACGTTCTTGCTGTGCTTGAGGGGGATTTGTCACGCCTACAGGCATTTGAGCGTATCTTATTCTTTTATACAGCCATTGAAGATCATCAGCGCAGACTTGTTGTAGGGCCGCGCTATGTGCTTGAAAATGGCCTTCCTGTACGTCAGGGGAGTTATCCGCCAAGTCCTATTGCTTTTTCATCGGGGCAGGGGGATGATTCGTGGAGGGGTCGAAGCTATCTTTTTAGGAAGCTGTATGCGGCATTATTTGAGCAGATATCTCCTCTGCCACAAAGGGAAGACCGCGTGGCCTTATTGCGCGCACTTATTGTGCAAATGGATAGATTGGTGCAGCAAAAATTCCCTCATGCGAGCTTTACTGTGCTTGCATGGCCGCCGGACGCTTATGCTCTTTCACAAGATTTGCCGGTAACAACGCTTGATGTGGAAAAGTGGCTCCCTGACTATGCGAGCGAACAACATAAAGCGGAGAGTAAATACATCTTACGGCCTTCTGTGGATACACATCCAACAGCGTATGCATGCTCTCTTGTTGCAGACGCATTGGCAAAACGCATTAAGACGCGTGCTCATGAGTGATACGCGTCATTTCGATTTTCTTTTGTGAAAGGGGTTTGGGGAAACTTTTTTTAGGAAAAAAAGTTTCCCCCCACAAGATTTTCACGTATGAATCATTTTGCCGTCATTTATTCATAGAAAAATCTACACGGATTTTAAAAAGCTTTGTTGCCGGTAAGTTTAATATCGTCACCCCTGTTTTTTCTGTAATAGTCGCAAGGTCGGCACAGACGGCATCCCATGAGGGGGCAATATAGGTAAACCACACATTATACACGTTTTTACGCAAGTAATTGTGCGTGACACCGGGAAGAGCATTGACGGTTTCTACAAAGTTTTCCATCTGTTCGGGGGCTACCTTGGCGGCGCACAGCGTCGAGCGAAATCCTAATTTTTTTGAATCAAAATTCGCACCAAGACGGCGAATAAGCTTCATTTCACGCATGCGATTGACGCGATCAAGTGCTTCTTGCTCACTTATGCCTACTTGAGTGCCAAGATCTGCATAAGGACGTGGCACAAGAGGAAAACGTGTTTGAATGATATCGAGCAATTTTTTATCTAGGCTGTCAAGGTCTGTGTGCTGTGTCATGATTGAGGCCCCCTCAGTTTACGTGGTATATATGTACACAGAGGCTCTTGCCCCATATGGTCATTGTCCATGCTGTGTGCCCTTGCGCGACAGCCGCCGCACACTTTGTGATATTCACACACCTTGCATTTGCCCTTATAGTCTTCTTGTGTACGAAATTCTTTAAAATGTAAGGAGTTTTTCCAAATTTCCGGAAAGGCTTGTTCTTTAATATTGCCGCAATTCAATTCTAAATAGCCGCACGGCTGCACTTGCCCCACATGGCTGATGAAGCAAAAACCCGTGCCACCAAGACAGCCGCGCGTCATGGCGTCCATACCAAAGTTTTCCATGCTTACATCAAGCCCTTCTTCCTGAGCACGTTGACGCATAATGCGGTAATAATGTGGCGCGCATGTCGCCTTCAAGTGCAGGGATGTGGTTTTGCGAAAGTCATAGAACCAGTGCAAAACTTCTTCATATTCTTCCGCCGTAATGACTTGGTCAGCAAGGCCTGCTGCTCTGCCCATAGGCACAAGCAAGAATATATGCCATGCGACAGCGCCAATACGTTCACAGAGCTGAAAAATTTCTTTAAAGCTCGTCAAATTATTTCGCGTGACTGTTGTATTTATTTGAAATTCTACGCCTTCAGCTTTAAGATATTCGATGCCACGCATGGAAGCGTCAAACGCGCCGGGTACGGCGCGAAAATCATCGTGACTAGCGGCATCGGCACCATCAATAGAGATAGAACATCGTTGAATGCCGGCTTCACGAATGGCGCGTGCTGTTTCCGGCGTGATAAGGGTGCCATTTGGCGAAAACACACAACGCAAGCCCTTATCTGTGGCATAGCGGATAAGTTCATAAACATCGGCGCGCATCATGGGATCGCCGCCTGTAAAAATAATTATAGGCTCTCCCACTTGTGGGAAGGTGTCTATGAGGTCTTTTGCTTCTTGTGTCGACAATTCGCCTGGATAGGGTTCTGTATGTGCCTCGCCGCGGCAATGTTTACACGCAAGATTGCACGAGCGTGTCACTTCCCATGCGATTAAGCGGCATTTGGGTGTGCCGTCAGGCAAGAATCTCGCTGCGTGCGCATGGCCTGCGCCTTGCCCCATACCCTGCCCCATGCCATGTCGTGTTCCGTGAGTCCCATGTGGCATATGTCCAGAAAGATGCGGGTGCTGTCCATTCATGATCGCAAAGCCCCCTGAAGCAAAAGGGCTTCCGTAAAATAGTTAATGATAATATTCGCACCCGCACGCTTTATCCCCATAAGCGATTCTTGAACCACAGCATCTTCATTTACCCAACCTTGTTGCGCTGCGGCCTTAATAAGTGCATACTCACCGCTGACTTGATAGGCCGCCAAGGGCATATCAAAACGATCCTTCAAAAGGCGGATGATATCTTGATATGGTCCTGCCGGCTTGACCATAAGGATATCTGCGTCCTCTGCCACATCCGCAGCCGCCTCGCGTAATGCCTCACAACTGTTGCTAGGGTCCATCTGATACGATTTTCTGTCACCGCTTTGCGGCGCAGATTCTGCCGCCTCGCGGAAAGGGCCATAATATGCCGAAGCATATTTGACAGCATAGGACATGATAGGGATATGCTTATATTCCGCCGCGTCAAGAGCACGGCGAAGAGTGGTAATGCGCCCGTCCATCATGTCAGAAGGCGCTACCATATCAGCACCTGCATACACATGAGATAAGGCAACTTTGGCAAGTAAATCAAGGGTCGGGTCGTTCAGCACATCCCCCTTGGGCGAGAGCAAACCGCAGTGCCCATGCGATGTATATTCACATAAACACACATCCGTAACCACCATAAGCGCAGGCCAGCGTTTTTTAAGCATACGCACCGCACATTGCACGATGCCATTCTCACTATAGCCACCACTGCCAATAGCATCCTTTTGCGCAGGAATGCCAAAAAGCATTAAAGCAACAAGGCCGTGGTCAACAGCACGCTCTACGCGTTTTTCAAGTTCATGTAAGGACAATTGATACTGACCGGGCATGGAGGAAATTTCTTTAGAAAAAGACATGTCGTCCGTTTCTACAACAAAGTACGGCATAATCATATCTTCAGGGCGTAAGAAAGCCGTCTCCCGAACCATAGCACGCATTTCAGGCGTATGACGCAAACGTCTGCCTCTATAAAATGTTGTATTCATAGATGATACTTTTTTATTTTGGAGGGTCAAATGAAAAGTAATTGATGGCTTGTATGTCCCAAAGGACATGCAAGTATTTCTCAGTACACCCACAAGTCGCGCAAAGAGTATGCCGTATGGCTGTGGGAATTGTAAAGATTTTTTTGAAAGGGGTTTGGGGAAAACTTTTTTATTTTTTAAGTTTTTTTCTTGGGGGAAAACTTTTTTTAGGAAAAAAAGTTTCACCCTAAAGGGCACAAGTCCCCCAAAGCCCCTTTCAAAAAAACATCTGTTTAACTAGGTAGTTGGCGCTTTTTAATGAAAAAAGCTACGTGTTTTTCTAAAAGTTTATCCGCACTCTCTGACGATAATTATGAATGTTCAAACTGTCTCAGGAGTATTTGGCGAGCACTACTGAGAATAGTTCACACAATTAGAATGCCGTGGGATGAAAGTTTCCCCCCAAGAAAAAAACTTAAAAAATAAAAACTTAAAAAAACTTTCCCCCAAAACCCCTTTCAAAAAACAAATCGGAATCACGTGCTCTATGTATTTTGTCTGGTTTTTTTTGTCTTTGTGTAGTATTTTTCCATTGGGGCGAGGGGCGGTAGCACGGCATTCTCATTGTATGAACCATTCTCAGTAGTGCTCGCCAAAGACTCTTGAGACAGTTTGAAATTTTACGATTGTTGTTAGAGAATGTACAAAAATGTTTATAAAAAGAAGTGCGTATTTTTCATTAAAAAGCGCCAACTATCTAGTTAAACAGATGGTTTTTTTGAAAGGGGGTTTGGGGGACTTGTCCCCTTTAGGGTGAAACTTTTTTTTCCTAAAAAAAGTTTTCCCCCAAACCCCTTTCAAAAAAACAAAATTAGAATGCCGTGGGGGTGGTAGGTATATGCTGCCCGGTATTCCCTCTCACAAAAGCTTTATGAATTTGCTGAGAACTTTGCAAGGAATTTTTTTAATACGGCGATGTCGTACTCATTTTACTCATCCGCCGCATATATGCCCCGAGGGCAGCAAGAGGAAGCACACTATGGACTTAAACCGCGATTTTAAAAATCCCGAAACCTGTAAACCCCTTCTCGACAAACTGACCCACCTTTTAGATGGCAGGCAAATGCGTTTTATGGAAGTGTGCGGCACTCACACCGTCTCCATTTTTCATAGCGGCCTGCGCGCTCTTTTACCAAGCAATATTCATCACCTTTCAGGCCCCGGCTGTCCTGTCTGCGTCACACATGATGCAGAAATTGCAGCCTTCCTGAACCTTGCTTCGCAAGATAATGTCATTATTGCCACCTTCGGCGATGTACTGCGTGTCCCCGGACCCAAAGGAATAAGCCTCAAACATGCGCAAGCACAAGGAGCACGCATTGAGGTCGTCTATTCGCCCTTGGATGCCATAAGCCTTGCACAAAAAAATCCTCAGGACACTGTCGTCTTCCTCGGCATAGGTTTTGAAACAACAGCACCAACAGTTGCAGGCACTGTACTCATGGCAGAGCAACAAGGTATACAGAACTTGTGTGTTTTTTCTTGTCATAAGCTTGTACCTCCGGCACTTCAAGCCCTGCTTGATGACACGCAAAGTCGTATAGACGCCTTCCTCTTGCCCGGGCACGTCTCCACTATCCTCGGAATGGAACCATATCAATTCCTTAAAGAACGCAATGTGCCCGGTATCGTAGCAGGTTTTGATATTGGCGATATACTCCTTGCCCTTTGTATGATGGCAGAACAAATTCAAGAAAATAAAGCAGATGTTTGTAATGCCTACTTGCGCGCCGTTGACAATGCAGGCAATCCACGTGCGCGCGCCATACTTGAACAAGTCTTTACGCCCTCTGCTGCCCTCTGGCGCGGCATGGGCACTATCCCCCACAGCGGACTTGCCATGGCAGATGCCTATGCACATTTTGACGCCTTCAAACGTTTTCATATAACATTGCCTGAGACTACGATACCCAGCGGCTGTCGCTGCGGCGATGTTCTGAAGGGGGTCATCTCTCCGCCCCAATGCCCCCTCTTTGCCAAAAGCTGTACGCCCGCCAAGCCTGTAGGCCCATGTATGGTTTCCACAGAAGGGTCGTGCGCTGCATATCATAAATACAATCTGGAGGCATAAGCCATGCAAAGCGATAACCACATCCTATTAGACTATGGCAGCGGCGGCAAAGCCTCCCAACGCCTCATTCAAGAAATATTCTTTCGTCATTTTTCAAATGATATCTTACTCACCATGGATGATGCCGCACGCCTTGATATCAAAGGCCCCATTGCCATGAGTACAGATTCCTATACAGTCACTCCTCTCTTCTTCCCCGGCGGCAGTATAGGTACCTTGGCAATACACGGAACTGTCAATGACGTAGCCATGCTTGGCGCTGTGCCGCGATACTTAAGTTGCGCCTTCATTATAGAGGAAGGACTCAGCAAAGATATTCTTGAGCGTATCGTGCAAGACATGGCGCATGCAGCGCAAGAAGCACACATTCATATCGTGACCGGTGACACGAAGGTCGTCCCGCGTGGTATGTGCGATAAAATATTTATCAACACAACAGGCATCGGTGAAATTGTACATACGCCCTCACCTTCCGGTCACAGAGCGCAAGACGGCGATGTCATCATTGTGAGCGGTGCTGTGGGTAATCATGGCCTTACTATCATGGCGCAACGCGAAGGGCTCTCCTTTGCAAGCGATGTACAATCAGATTCCGCCCCCCTCAACAGTCTTGTCAACGATATCCTGCACGCGGTCACGACACCTGAACGCGTACACGTCCTACGTGACCCAACCCGCGGCGGCCTTGCCACAACTTTAAATGAAATTGCCGTACAATCAAATGTCGCCATACAGATTGAAGAGGATGCTGTACCTATTGATGAAAATGTGCGCAATGGCTGCTCCTTTCTCGGTCTTGACCCGCTCTATCTCGCAAACGAAGGCAAGCTTATTTGTATTGTACCACAAAGCGAAGCAAGAAGTGTACTTACAGCCATGCAACAAAATCCTTACGGGCGCACCGCATGCCTCATAGGCAGTGTACAAGGCATAGGAAAGAGCCGCCCACATGTCGCATTGCAAACGCCTATGGGGGGCAAACGCCTTCTTACGATGCTTGAAGGTGACCAATTACCGCGTATTTGTTAAGTTGTGTTTTTAGGAGTTTGTTTTTAAAAAAGTTTATTTTTTTGAAAGGCTTGTGGGGGG
>CAYJHT010000042.1:0-10477 GCA_964369615.1 uncultured Desulfovibrionaceae bacterium | reverse complement strand
GGGATAACCTTTTCTTCAGAAAAGGTTTCCCCCTCCCCCAGCTTGTGAACTATCCGGGCTAGGTTAAAGTCAACTATGCAAGAACATTAAAACTCGTAACGGAACGTACCATTAATCATATGCCCCGTTTCGTGCGCTCCAGCTTGCAAAGTATAGTTTACGCCGATTTTGACATTCTCATTCCCAATATCAAAGCCAACACCGCCGTTGAAGGCGAAACCGTCCACATTTTGCATGGTATACTCTGTAGAGGTATTGAGACCGGGCGTGTTGACAGTGGATGTGGCGTCAAAGTCACCTGCCGCAGCAATGAAGCCAAGGTCAACCTTAGGTGTAAATGTCCACCCATTCTCCATGTCTACATCCTTGCTCAAGGTCACTCCCACTGGGAAGTACCACACACTTTGATGGTCACTGCCCACTTCTGCTACCGTGCCTCCATTGCCTTCTACATCATAACCATGAGTAAGAACGCTCATATAGCGCACACCGACATGTGGCGTGATATCCAGTGCACTGGTTTCAATGGTATATTGCGCAGTGAGTCCCACTGTCCATACGTCCGTATTGACGCCGGCTTCGTTGTTACCCCAGCCCATGATCGGATTGGTTGCTTGCATAATATCACTATAGATACCGCTGTAGCCCACGTCGAAGGAAAGGCCGAGGTTATCCTGCTGGTAGCCTGCATAAAGCGATAAGCCCCAGCAGTCGAAGTTATTGTTTGTTTGGCTCAAATCGCCCGTAGACGAGGCGTAGCCTGTACCCACGTTGAGTGCAAGTCCCACGCGGAAGGCGTCGTCCAAGGTATAGTCTGCACCAAAGGCGATGCCGCCGAGGCCAGAGTCATAGCCGGACTCAAATGTACCACTTTCAACACCACTGACATTTGCCCACTTGTACAGGGGCATAAACCAGACGCCTACGCCATTTTTCATGGAATTACCCGCATTCAAGCCCACTTCACCCTCATGCAGCGCAACGGCTGTCCCTTCTTGCGCATTGGCAGTGAGATTTGTGGAGAGATTACGCATAGTCGTCGCATTGGAAGCCGCCATGGCACTGTGCATACCAGAGGCATTTGTTGCGCCCGCTGTAGCCATCTGATGCGGACTGACAAGCGCTCTGGCCTGTTCTTCAGCACTGGCATTTCCAAGGCCGATGACTCTATTCAGAATACGCGCAAGGTAGGCGACAGCGCGATTGGGATCGTCTGTTGCATTTGCTCCGTACTTTGTTTGCAGTTCTGTAAGTAAGACATTGGCGGCCCAACTAAGATGCGGATTGGCAGAGGCCACTTGACGCACGGTGAGATCATAGCTGCCTGTGGTGTGATCATAAACACTCTCCTCAATGGTCAAGAGGGAAGAGTCCGTCATGAGCAGGCCATTTGCATGATCGGCAATGCCCCACCCTGCGCTGGTACTGTTGTCCTTGCCCGTAAAGCCGGAAACAACCCTCACCGTCTGATCGTCCACAGCACCCGTGATGAGCAATTTCGCCGTATCAGCCACGTCAAGCGTACCTACATTGGCAGAGAGCGCAGCAGTTATCAGATTGGCGGCGTTCACCACCAAGAGGGAACTGTCAGCAAAGCTGGCGCTGTTGGTGACGGGTGCGCTTGTAGGCATAGTGCCCAAAGAAGCGTTCACCGTAAGGGACCCCAAACCAGCGTGGAGTGTTTGCGCACTCTTCAAGAAGAGCGCAGAATTTACTTGGCCTTGACCAGAACCCCAGACGAGTTCGGGATTCACTTGCGCACTATTTGTGAACGTCTCTTCTGCCCATGTGCCGTTGAAGTTGTCAAATTAAGTTACTATGAGTTTTTTCGCGCGTAAAATAGTGCTTCACACCCTTGGCATATTGATGTAAAAGATTCGAGGAACAATGGAGCTTAAAGGGCGCAAGAAAAAGCGTAAACACAAAAAATCCTTGTATTTTAACAAGGAAAGCAGCTTTTCACACGCACGCTGTATATATACTTTAGTGGTATATGTCTCCGTCAAGGAACAAAAAAGACATACAATGACTGCTCCCTATACACTATTAAGAGCTTAATGAGGACTATATGGCGCCGCAATCAAAGAAAAAACTCGAAGACAGTTTCATAGAACCCTTTTCACCATATGACAAACATGCCGACAAAAGTGCAGCACAACACGCGCTTGACCTTCACGGAAACATGTCCGCGGATGATGCACGAAAAAATGCCCTCATGCATGAGGAATTTTTAAAAAATCCTTCAAAGGCTTTCTCAAAATCCTTCTTACAAAGCGATGCGCATAACGATACAGCCATGACACACACTCCTGACACAATACATGATGACGCAAACAAAGACCTTCCAGAAAACACACCCGCACTCACAGACACACAAAGCACAAACCTTGTGCGCGGCGACTGGACACAAGCACTCGCAGCGCAAGACCCACTTGCAGAATATGTCCTCCTTATAGGCGCAGGACATTTGAGCCGGGAAGTCGCACACCTTGCCCACTATGCAGGCTTCATCGTTGATGTTATGGATATGCGCAAAGACTATGTCCAAGAAACGCGTTTCCCACACGCAAGGCGCACCATGCATTGTCCAAACTATGCGAATATTAGCGAGGTCTATGAAATAGGCGCGCGCCATTTTATCGTCATACTCTCCCACACCTATGAAACAGACCTACTCACCCTTAGCCACCTCGTCCACAGTGAGGCGCGCTATATAGGCCTTGCAGGGACTGCCAGAAAACAAGAACAGCTCTTCGCAGAACTGCGAAAAACAGGCATTCCGGATACAGAACTTGCCTGCGTTTCGTGTCCTATCGGTGTAGATATCGGCGCAGAAAGTCCGCAAGAAATGGCTATATCTATTGTGGCAGAGCTTGTTGCTGCCCGTGCAGGACGCCTTGTGCCCCATGTGTCGCGACGCGCATAATATTTTTGAAGGTGAGGCATGAATACAGTCTACTTGGACAATATCCAACAAAATACCACCCCCTTAACGGAAATACAAAGCAGGCACAGCCTATGTCGCCGCCTTTGCCGTGAAATACATCCGCAAGCCGACGGCATCATGGCTTTTTCGCCCCTATCCATATACTATTTGACGGGCACGCTGGTGCAAGGTCTTGTGTATATTCCACTGAACGGCGATGTACTGCTCTTGGTGCGTGAGAATACGGACTCAATAAGGACAGATGATGCGCTGTTTGGTGCTGCCCTTGCGCGCGCACGGCGCGAAAGCCCCTTGCAGCATGTCCACACCCTGCCCGCACGCGACACATGGCGCGCCATGCAAGAGCTGTGTCGCACACATACAACCCCCTTAGGCGACTGTCTCGCCGTAGAAATGGGCGCACTTGCATGGGCTGAGGCACAATCACTGCAAAGTGCACTCCCCCATCTCACATGGACGGCCGCAGACAATTGCCTGCTCCAAGCAAGAGCGAGAAAATCCCCGTGGGAATTAGAAAAAATGCGCACAGCCGGCGCAAAGCACAACGAGGCGCTCTGCCATATCCTCCCGCGAAAACTCGCTGACGCGCGACGCACGCAGCATCCTGAAAACATACATGAATACGATATCGCCCGCATCGCATGGGATGTGTTTTTTCAACTAGGACACAGCGGCGTCAATCGTATGGGGAACTTTGGCGAAGAATGCTTCCTAGGACATATCGCAGCCGGAGATAATGGCAATTACCCAAGCCATTTCAACGGCCCCCTTGGCCTGAAAGGCGCCCACCCCGCAACCCCTTATATGGGGCACGCTGGCGCCCATTGGCAGGCGCAGGCAATCCTTGCCACAGATATGGGCTTCGTTTTTGAAGGATACCACACCGACAAAACACAAGTCTACTTTTCAGGCACAAAAAAACACCTGCCAGATGCGGCAAAAAAAGCCCACGAAGCCTGCATAGAAATACAACAAAGAGCCGCAGAACAGTTACGCGCCGGAGCCATACCCGCAGAAATTTGGGCAGACGCTGCCAAACGCGCAAAAAAACTCGACATTGAAGAAGGATTTATGGGGCTTGGAAAGAACAAAGTCCCCTTTCTCGGACATGGCATCGGCCTTGTCATCGACGAATGGCCTGTCCTTGCACCGCAATTTCTCGCGCCACTTGAACAAGGTATGACCCTCGCCATTGAGCCAAAAGTAGGCATAAAAGGCATAGGCATGGTGGGCGTTGAAAATACATTTGAAGTGACAAAGGACGGCGGCATCAGTATCACAGGAAACAATTTCGATATCATATGCGATACCACAGAGATGGCCTCATGAATCAAACACACACATTTACAGCCGACACCTTGCCCGAACAAGAAATACTCTTACGACAAGAAAAATGTCGTGATCTTTTACGCACTCACTCACACGCAGACGGCATGCTTGTCTTCTCAAAAACAAATATATACTACCTCACAGGCACACGCGCAGGCGGCATCCTCTGGTTGCCCCAAGAAGGCGAAGCCGTCCTTCTCGTGCGCAAGGGAGAAGAACGCTGCCGCCTTGAAAGTCCCATAAAACATATCTTCACCTTTAAGTCCTATGCATCCATTCCAGATATATGTGCAAGCGTTGACTCACCCCTCACTGCCTGTCTCGGCGCAGAAATGCACGCCCTGCCTTGGTCACTTGCGCACATGCTACAATCACGATTAAGCCAATACAGCTTTATCGATACAAGCCATATACTCGCACAAGCACGACACATAAAAACAGATTTTGAACGCAAACGCATGCGCCAAAGCGCACAACTCCAGCACTTCGCACTCACAGAACTCTTCCCCAAATACATGCTCGAATACATACCAGAAAGCACTGCACACGCAAAGCCCCTCTCTGAATACGACGTGGCACGCCATCTGTGGAATGTGTATTTTTCTTTAAAGCACGGCGGCATGCTGCGATACGATGACCCACATACAGAAAACTTCCTAGGGACCGTCGCCGCAGGGCGCAACAGCCTCAGCCCTCATGCCTTCGGAAATATGACAGGCACTGTCGGCGTCCATCCTTCCATGCCATTTATGGGTTCTCAAACAAGCTTCTGGCATGAAAATGAACTCCTTATGACAGATACAGGTTTTATCCACGAAGGTTATCATAGCCAAATGGCCGTCGCTTACTTCAGAGGCGCAAAGGCGCACATCCCCGCCGCTCTCCAAAAAGCACACGACACATGCCTTGACCTCTTAGAACGCTGTCACATTTATCTAAAAAAAGACATAAATATCGCCGAAATAAAAAAGTATATGGGAACAAGTGACGCGCACACATGGAACATTCACGGCATAGGCTTAAGCATGCGCGAATATCCGTCACTTTCCAACGAAAAGCACACCCTCCTCACAGACGGCGCCATGCTCTGCATAACAATCATGGCAAAAACACACCAAGGACAGACCGGCATAAAAGTCGTCTACGAAGTGACAAACAAAGACCTCATCTGCCTCGGCAATCCCACACAAAATATTATCTGCATATAATTTAAGGACACACAATGAATATACAAGAAAATATACACGCATGGAGCCTCGGCGGCAAAGAACTCACAAGCCGTCTCTTCATAGGGACAGGCAAATACGGCAGTGATACCCTCATCCCCAATGTCTGCACAGCCAGCGCCTCAAATGTCATCACCGTCGCCCTGCGGCGCGTCAATATCTCAACAAATGCGGACAAAACACAACAAGACGGGGTCATGCAACACATCCCGCCACACATGATACTCCTGCCAAATACATCCGGCGCACGAAATGCCGACGAAGCCGTAAGACTCGCACGCCTCGCACGCGCCGCAGGCTGCGGCAATTGGGTGAAAATCGAAGTCATAAGCGACAGCAGATACCTCCTCCCCGACGGCTATGAAACTGCCAAAGCCACAGAAATACTCGCAAAAGAAGACTTCGTTGTCCTGCCCTACATGAATCCCGACCTCTATGTCGCACGTTCCCTCGTCAACGCAGGCGCCGCCGCCGTCATGCCCCTCGGTGCTCCCATAGGCACCAACCGCGGACTGCGCACAAAGGAAATGATCCGTATCCTCATTGACGAAATACCCCTGCCTATCATCGTCGACGCAGGTATAGGTAAACCAAGCCAAGCCTGTGAAGCCATGGAACTTGGCGCCGCCGCCTGCCTCGTCAATACAGCCATAGCCTCCGCCACAGACCCTATCACCATGGCACAGGCCTTCGCCCAAGCCGTGCGCGCAGGACGCAATGCGTATTGTGCCGGACTTGGCGCAGAAACTTCCCCAAATCACGCCGCCGTCGCCTCCTCACCGCTCACAGGTTTTTTAGGAGAATAAAAGCATGCACACGGTCGCACAATGCTTCGCAGATACCTTAGCACAATGGCCTGCCTCTCGACGTGCGTTGCTCAATGCCCAAGCATCGCCCGCTCGCATTTGCGCCATACTGAGCAAAGAACGCCTCTCACCAGAAGATTTCCTCCTTCTGCTCACCCCCCACGCCACCCCCTTTCTCGAACAAATGGCACGCAGAGCCAACGCAGAAAGCCTCAAACACTTCGGACGCGCCATACATCTCTTTACCCCACTCTACATCTCAGACCACTGCACAAATCAATGCCGCTACTGCGGTTTCAATGCCACAAATTCACAAAAACGCAAGCACCTCTCCCTTGAAGACATACAGCGCGAAGCACAAAGGATCGCACAGGCAGGCTTTGGACATATACTCCTACTCACAGGAGACGCACGACGCATCTCTTCACCAGAATATATCGCACAGGCCGTCAAACACATAAAACCCCTCTTCGGTTCCGTCGGCGTCGAAGTCTATGCCATGTCTACAGAAGAATACGCCCTTCTCGTCAAAAACGGTGTGGACAGCATGACCCTCTTCCAAGAAACCTACAATCCACAGCTCTATGACTACCTGCACCCAAAAGGCCCCAAGCGCGACTATGCCTATCGTCTAGAAGCACCCACACGCGCCATCCAAGGTGGCATGTACAGCGTCAATGTCGGCGCCCTCCTCGGCCTCGACACACTCGAAAACGACGGTTTTTGTACAGCATTACACGCATGGTGGCTGCAAAAACAGCATCAAGGCGTCGAAATCAGCCTCTCCGTCCCACGCATCTGCCCCCACGAAGGCGACTTTCACGCACCACACGCCCTCACAGATACGCAACTCGTCCAATACATCACCGCCGTGCGCTGCTTCCTCCCCCGCGTAGGCATCACCGTCTCCAGCCGTGAAAGCGCCTTTATGCGCGACAACCTCATCCCCTTAGGCGTCACACGCGTCTCCGCAGGCGTCTCCACTGCCGTTGCAGGCAGCAAAACGAAACAATTCGAAATCGCTGACACTCGCTCACTCAACAGCATGATGCACGCACTTGCACAACAAGGCTATCAAGGCGTTACAAAAGACTGGCAATCTCTCGCATAAACAAAGCCGCTCTTCACGAAAAATCATGTATGAGGAAGGAAAGCGCATGATTATAATTTGTTTTTTGAAAAGCTTGTGGGGGAAACTTCTTTTTGGCACGCATTATGCATTAAGAAACAATGAATACACGACTGTGTCAATAAAACATTCCTGCGCTTCGCTGGCATGTGGATTGCCGCTCACGGCTTTCTCATTGTGTGAACCGTTCTTAAATAGTGCACCCAAAAGCTTCTGAGACAGTTTGAAATTTCACAATTGTTGTCAGAGAAGGCACGAAAATTCTTATAAAAAGAAGTGTGTTTTTTCATTAAAAAGCGCCAACTATTTAGTTAAACAGATGTTTTTTTGAAAGGGGGTTTGGGGGACGTGTGCCCTTCAAAATGAAACTTTTTTTCCTAAAAAAAGTTTCACCCAAAACCCTTTCAAAAAAACACAATGAGAATGCCGCGGATTGCCGCTAGGGGTAAAAAAAATTCTATTGACAAAAGCTGATATTCTGGCACAACTTTAGAAAAAATTTGGAAAACAGTTTCGCATCGCCTCATAATGATGCTATGCATATGCTGTACTCATTTTTTTGTGTGTGTTGTGGCATCCATTTTGGAAAGTCATTTTGTGTTTTTTTAAGGAGTTAAACATGTATAAAGTGCTTGCGATGGCGTTAACACTCTGTCTTTTGACAGTGAGCGTTGCTTTTGCAGAAGTGAAAATTGGTGTTGTTGATATGCAGGTCATCGCCACTGAAAGCGAACCTGCCAAGGACGCGCGTAAAAAAATGGAATCAAAGTACGGCAAAGAAAAAACAACGCTCGAAAAAGAAGCGAAAACTTTACAAGCCAAAGCTGAATCCCTCCAAAAATCGCCCACTGAAGAGAAAAGAGTGGAATTTATTCGCTTAAAGCGCGAATTTGACGAAAAATCTCGCAATTTTGCACTCAAAATCGAACAAGACGAAGTGAAGATTCGCCAAGATATGGTCACTCTCGTCTTCCGCGCTTCCTACGAAGTTGCTCAAAGCAAAGGCTTTAACTACGTCGTAGATATCACAGCAGGCGGCGTCCTCTACGCTGAACAAAGCATGGACCTCACAAAAGACGTCCTTGCAGAAGTTAATAAACTCTGGAAATCCGGAGCATTAGAAAAGAAAGATTAGCAGGCGGAATACACCTGATACTCTCTGTGTGGGGGGAAACTTTTCTTAACAAAAAGTTTTCCCCCACACGCTTTTCAATAACATTCCATAACATAAAACAAAACTCGGAGATCAACAATGCAAGAAAATACAAAAACACACATGGACATACAGCACATCCTCTCCCTACTCCCACACAGATACCCCTTCCTCCTCGTCGACAAAGTCATCGAATGCGTCCCCGGCTCACACATCAAAGCCTACAAAAATATCACCTTCAATGAACCCTTCTTCCAAGGACACTTCCCCGGACGACCAATAATGCCGGGCGTCCTCATCCTAGAGGCCCTCGCACAAACAGGCGCACTCCTAGGACTCTCAGACCCCACACACAACAGCCCCACAGATGACTCCAAAGAACAACTCTTCCTCTTCACAGGTCTTGATAAAGTTAAATTCCGTAGACAAGTCGTACCAGGAGACCGACTCGAACTTCACTGCTCCGACCTCCAATGGAAACTTGGCCTCTGCAAAATGGAAGCGCGCGCCTACGTAGATGGCGCACTCGCCGCACAAGCCATCATCAAAGCCGCAGTAACGTCCGTAGAAAAAAATCCTTGCGCATAATACTCATGAGGTGCCGCCATGACGACAAACACGACACAAACCCTGCCTGCTGACCTTCCCGTAAACACCGAAAAACTCCAAGAAAACATACAAATATTACACGGCAAAAAAGTACTCGTACTCGGTGACGTCATGCTCGACGTCTACCTCCAAGGCCGCGCCGAACGCATCTCCCAAGAAGCCCCCGTACCCATCGTCCATATCGACACGCAAAAAGCCCGTCTCGGAGGCGCCGCCAACGTCGCACACAATATACGTGCACTCGGAGGACTGCCCACACTCGTCGGACTGTGCGGCGCAGAACACAGCACAGACAACGGACACAGCCTCATACAACTCCTGCAAGAAAACTACATCGCCGCACACGTCATCCCCTCTCGACACAGACACAGCATCATAAAAACACGCATCATGGCGCAAAATCAACAAATGCTGCGATTCGATCAAGAAGACTGCCTCCCACCAACACAAGAAGAATTTACACACCTCTGCCACGCACTCGACGCACTCATCCCCACCCACGACGTACTTATCATCTCCGACTACGCCAAAGGACTCATAACACCAGAGCTCAGCACACACGTACACGCACTTGCAGCACAACACAGGACAGAAGTGCTCATCGACCCAAAACCTCAACAAACCCGATGCTATAGCGCCATGGCTGCCCTTGCCCCCATCGGCCTTATGACGCCCAACAAAAAAGAAGCCTCACAGCTCGTACAAAAGCCCCTACAACACAAAGAAGAAATCCTACAAGCAGGCCAGAAAATTATGCACGACTACGCCTGCACACACCTGCTCATAACTCTCGGCGGCGAAGGCATGGCTCTCTTCCTCGATGATGGAAGCGTCTGGAATATCGCCAGCACCACCCGCGCAGTTTTTGACGTGACCGGCGCAGGCGATAGCGTCATCGCCACACTCGCCCTTGCCCGCGCCGCAAAATTAGACATGCTCTCAGCCTGCCTCCTCTCAAACTACGCCGCAGGATGCGTACTAGAACACGTCGGCGTCGCCACAGTCACCCCAAATGAACTCCACGCCGCACTCGCACGCAATACAGCACCCACATGTCTGCGATGGAAATAAAAACACAGCATATTCTAGGGGCTGTTTCTAAATAAAGATATTTTTTTGAAGGAGGTTTTGGGGGAAAGTTTTTTTATTTTTTTATTTTTTTATTTTTTTATTTTTTTTCTTGGGGGGAAACTTTTTTTAGGAAAAAAAAGCTTTCCCCCCAACCCCCCCTTCAAAAAAACCATCTGTTTAGCTAGACAATCGGCGCTCTCGAATGGA
>CAYJHT010000041.1:0-10596 GCA_964369615.1 uncultured Desulfovibrionaceae bacterium | reverse complement strand
TGCGCTTTAAGTTATGATGCCCGCGAAGAGGTGCGCTCAGCTCATGTTGATTCAGATTTTCAAGAGCATAAGTTTCGTACATCAACCTTCACTCTTTACGGACTTTTACGCCCTGCACGCAACGGAAGCACGCATTTACGTGTTTATATTGAAGGTGACGGAAAAGCATGGATAACACGTACGCGTCCTTCTGAGGACCCGACACCGACAAAGGCTGTGAGTTTGCGTATTGCGCAAAACGATCCGTCTGCAGACGCGATTCTTTATTTGGCGCGTCCTTGTCAATATGTAACGGGAACAGATGCGCGTATGTGTGCGAGGCAGTATTGGACATCTCACCGTTTTGCTCCTGAAGTTATAAGGGCGACAAATGAGGCTATCAATATGGCGAAGAGCCGTGCACAAGCGCAGACAGTCAGCCTTATTGGTTTTTCAGGTGGTGGTGGTGTAGCTGTGCTTGCAGCTGCGGATCGTTCAGATGTGACATTCTTGGGGAGTATTGCGGGCAATATTGACCATGCGCTTTGGACACGCTTACATAATGTGACAGCGCTCACAGGCTCCACAAATCCTCGGGACGTGGCTGCAAGAGTGCAACACATTCCACAAAGACATATGAGCAGTACGGATGATACCATTGTCCCGCCGATTGTTGGTGAGAGTTACTGTAAGGCTATTTTGAGGCCGGAGACTTGTGTCACTGTTATGGGCATAGAGCATGAAGGCCCGTGGAACCATGTATGGGATTATAGATATGTATACGGAAATTGAAAGAAAATTCCTTTTGCTTCATGACGATTGGCGCCATGAAGCCACGTCATGCCTTTTGCACCAAGGCTATTTATATTCGACAGTGCAATGCCTTGTGCGGATTCGTATTGCGGATGAGGACGCATTTCTCACTATCAAGGGGCCAAAGGATGGCATTCGTCGTGTCGAGTTTGAATATCCTATCCCTCTCAAGGACGCTGAGGAATTACTTAAGGACATGGCGCGAAAGCCAACTATTAAAAAAAGGCGTCATAAAGTGTGTGTCGGCGACCACATATGGGAAATTGATGAATTTTTGGACGAAAACGTGGGTCTTGTCTTGGCTGAAATTGAATTAAGCCACGAAGACGAAGTTTTTCAGAAGCCCTCGTGGCTTGGCATTGAGGTGAGTGATGACCCACGTTATCGTCATAATTTTCTTGCACAGCATCCCTATACGAAGTGGAGTACAGCAGAAAAGCGCAAGTGAAGTATATTACAATGGCTTTTTCTGGCAAAATTCGATTTTTTCGTTGCCGACACCCTTAATGAAGAAATAGTATACGCCATTTTCAAAAAGAAAGTCTACATAGCCAATATCGCCAAGTAAAAGATCGGGATTTATGGCTTTGAAGGCGTCATAGTCTTTTTGAATGTCATCGGAGACGTAGGCGATATGGTCAATACGTGTTTCTTTCAAGGACGGATTTTCCATAAGCTCGTATGTGGTGCTGCCATCGCTCATGAAAACAAATTCCATGCCACCGCCTTTAAAGCGGTTTTGTATAGTGAAACCCATGACTTTTGTGTAATAATCTATGGATCGTGCAAGGTTGGGGACAGATATATTAATGTGATCAATGCGTTTTTCTGACATGTTTTCTCTCCTTGTGCTGTTAGAGCGTTGTACGCGGCTGCGCGCTGTGTAAAAATTCAGGGCTTGCATAGGCGATATAATCTCTGATTTCTCCAATCATATCTTCCCTGTCACGGGGCAGTACACCGTGTACACTACTACTATTTGTGGGATGGATGCCATAGAAGGGGACATTCTCCACATCAATGAGTTCAAGCACCTTGATTTCTTCCTCAAGAATTTCTAGTTCTGTAGCAGGAGTGAAGTCTCCCTTGAGCATATCACTGTGCATCTTGCTTCCTTCGAATAAGCCCAAGGTGCCAAACCATATGATACTTGGTTTTGTCTCGTTTATCAGGGCGGCAGTATCTATGGCATTTTGTATACCCTTACCGGCACCGGCAACACCTAGCATAAAGCCATCATCATGACGGATGCCAAAACGATTGAGTCTTTGTAATTGTTCGCGGGCTTCATCAAGTGTATGCCCCTTGTTGATATCGAGAATTGTTTGTGCATTGCCTGATTCTACGCCCATCCACAAATCATTGATGCGCATTGCTTTTATGGCAATGAGGTCATCGTCGCTCTTCGCCTTTATAGTGTTGATGGATGCGTACATTGTTATCACAGACACTTCTGGTATATGTTTGATGATAATATCTGTGATTGCTTGCAATTTTTTCCTACTTAAGACAAATGCATCGCCATTGACAAGAAAAATCCTATCAATATGCGTGAATTGTTTGCGCAATTCTAAGATGTCTTGCTCAACTTGCGCAAGTGGCTCTACGGAGAATTTGACAGGTGCGTACATGGTGCAAAAATGACATTTATTATGGGCGCATCCCACGGTGACTTGCAAGAGCTTTGTATCAAGCATGGCTTCTACCGGCGGACGGAATATAGGACCTGTATAATGCATGGTGTGTTACCTCATGAATGTTCTTTGCACTGAATACAGCTCAGTATCAATGCTTTCACAAAAGGTATGCACGGCACAGGCAAAGTCAAGGCAACAGACTTTGCAGAAGGGATTGCATTCTAAGTGTTTTTTTAACAGAATTTTGAGCTATGAGCATTGTGTTTTTTCTAAAAGTATATTTTTATTTTTTCTGAAAGACATGTGGGGGGAAAACTTTTTTTGGGAAAAAGCTTTCCCCCACAAAAAAATTTTCACGCGCTTATTTTTGTATAATGAGAGGAATAGCATGCAGGTCTGAGCTTCGCTCTTCTGTTCTGCCAAGTTGCCATGATATGGTATTTTCGTCCCATTGTAGGGCTTTTGCAATTTCTTTTGCCATGCCTGCCACATTGATCATTGGATGACGTTGAAATACTTGAGGGAGTCCATAGGTAAGGCTACAGACGAGGCATTTTCCTGGGCGTTGGTGCAACTCAAGAGCAAGGCGTGCTTCTGAGTCTGTAAGGGAGTGTAAGGCGAGTTTGATGGTATAGGCGCCTTCTTCTGCGCCCCCATAGAGCGCGTCAAAAAAGGCATCGGATTTTTCGGGAGGAAGTAGCGCCTCAAGCATCTCTTGAGGAAGGGTGAGGGTGTCAGACATAATATTTTCCTTCTCGGCAAGCGTTTAGTGCATATGCATACGACATGCGTATGTGGCAAAAAATACAATGATTATATGTATAGCACAAGTCAGAAGTTGATGCAAGTTTTATTTATAAAGACAATAAAAAAAGGAAGAAAAACTTGCGTTTTTCTTCCCCTTTGAACAATCTACGCCTATATGCGCGGCAGTTCTCGAAAAAAATGATGAAAGTCTATTCCATGCCGTTGACGGCAATGGCAAGACGAGAAATTTTACGTGCGGATTTTTTCCAGTGCATGGCGCCCTTCGTAGCGGCTTTATCAAGCACAGAGGTGGCAAGCACGAGTGCCTTGGCAGCGCCCTCCTTATCATTTGCTAAGATGGCAGCACGCACTTGTTTGACAACATTTTTCACGCGGGTGCGTTGCGCACGATTGCGTTCAGCACGAACAAGGCTCTGCTTATGACGTTTCACGGCGGACTTATGGTTAGCCACTTCTTCCTCCAAGGTATGTTACAAAAAAATATGTTTAAAAATCGCTGAGTGCCACTTTCTTGCAAGACGCAACAGAAACACCCTGCCCAACGAATAGGAACAAGTATACTCTTTTACTGCCCTTGTCAATACTTTTATATATGCTTTCCTGCGTACACAAAGAAAATTTTTTTCTTTCATTTCAATTAAGTACATACTGCCCTGTCAAGTCTAAAAACTGTTTTTTATTTTTCTTTTTTGAAAGGGGTTTGGGGAAAACTTTTTTTATTTTTTAAATTTTTTTCTTGGGGGAAAACTTTTTTTAGGAAAAAAGTTTTCCCCCAAACCCCTTTCAAAAAAAACCATCTGTTTAACTAGGTAGTTGGCGCTTTTTCATGAAAAACACGCACTTCTTTTTATAAGCATTTTTGTACACTCTCTGACAGCAATCGTGAAATTTCAAACTGTCTCAAGAGTCTTTGGCAAACGCTACTGAGAATACTTCACACAATTAGAATGACGTGGGACTCCTAGCTCTGCGCAAAAAAAGAAGATTGCTATTTTTGCAATAAAAAGCTATGCTGTTTTTTTGTGAGCTTGTGAGTGCATCGCTGCACGGGAGCAGCGATAGCTAAAAGCGAGCTTTCTATAGACAATACTTTGTTATTTTAGTTTTTTATGTGACATTTTAGGTGTCTGTGATACACATTTCGCATGGGAGGTTTTCCTTGAAAAAATTTTTTTTAACACTCTCTTGTTTCGCGTTTATGCTGACATGTGCGCATGCTGCCACCTTGAACAAGGTCGTTGCTGTTGTAAACGGACAGATGATTTCACAATTTGACCTTGATCAGGCAGCAAGTGCGGAACTTAAAAGAGCAAATATCGACCCCAAAAAAACAGCCAACAAGGCAGAAATAGACGCTGTTTATGCGAATGCTCTTGAAACACTCATTGTAGACGTCCTTGTTATGAGTGAAGCTGCGCGCCAACAAATTACGGCAACACCTGAAGAAGTCGATGCTGAACTTGTACGCCTTATGCAGCGCAGCGGCCTAAGCAAGAATGACTTTGAAAAACGTATGAAAATGGACGGCCTCTCTATAGAATCCTTAAGAGCAAACCTCACCAAAAACATTGTCCGCCAAAAACTTATGGGCATGATGGTCGGGCGCAAAGTTGTCCTTACACCTGAGCAAGTGCGAGAATACTATGATACGCACCAAGATGAAATGGTGCAGAATAATGAAAACGTTTTAGCTTTAATTATTTATCCTGATAATGTAGATGCTATGGAATACGCGCGTCAACTCATACGAGACAAAAAACAATTTCCACAAATTGCACAGAAGGTTTCCGTAGGACCCAACAAAGAACGTGGTGGCCTGCTTGGTGAAGTGCCCATGGATAAACTTGACCCACGACTTGTAAAAATTCTGCAAGAACTTGAAGAAGGTGATATCTCACCCATCTTAGTGATTGGGGGGAAAAAATCACAGTTCCAACTTGTAAAAAAAGCCGTTCATAACCAAGCCATGACATTTGAACAGGCAAAACCCTATATTGAAAATCTCCTACGTCAACCACTCTTAAAAGAACGCTTTGAAGAATATGTAGAACAACTGCGTAGTCGCGCAGTGATAGATGTTCGCATGTAAACTCTCTCTATGCTGTTGCGCGCTGTCGTCTCTCTCCTCCTTCTTCTCTTTTGACGCCAGCGCCACCACCTTTTCTAAACACATAACAAAGTAGTTCAGCACAACTACAGAGAAATACTATGACAATGACGCTAGAAGAATTGGGAAACATACTCCGCGAGGAGCGCGAAAAAAGGGGATTGCTCATCGAAGATGTTGCAGATCGCTTAAAGCTGAGCGTGCGAGTTATTCGCGCCTTGGAAGAAGGCGACAAAACTTCCCTACCCCATGCTGTCTATGTGCGCGGATTTGTGACAGTCTATGGCACTTTTTTAGAACTTGATGTAGAAAAACTGCTCTCAGCAGAGGAACTCCACAATGATGTTCCGCCGAGCAAGGCGGCCTTTGAACCTGCCATGACGAAAAATCGCAATGGCGGCAGAGCTATTTTACTTTTCTTTGTGTTTTGCCTTTGTCTTGCTGTTGCTGCCTTCATTTGGTTTCAACGAGACAACGATCTCTTTTCGAATCTGAAAGAGGATCATTTGACAACAGCGCAGCCTGCGCCGCCGCTTGCGGTACAGGAAAAAGCACCTACGCAGGCCGCATCAAGCCCCGCGGTGACAGCATCAAGACAAACACAATCCACTCAGCAAGTTCAAGCTTCCCCAAATGCGTCGGAATCACTTCCTCAACAAACGATAGATACGCAAACTGCTTCCGCACATGAGGCTCAAAACTCTTCTGCAAACACTCTTAACGAAGATACAGCCCTTGTCGCTGAGCAAAAAAACACCCTTTCTCAAAACGACCCCATACAAAACGCTGAGGAGCAGGACACAAGCGCAAATCCCTCCCCTACACAAACACACACCGCCCCCATAACCTCCCCCCTCGCTATAGGTGCCGCATCCTCTGCCCAAGATAATCCCACTCTTGTGACAGCTATGCACGAAAACGCAGCGTCGCAGAGAGGCAATCAAGCCGATGCAGCAGCATCGAACGATTCCCCCCTTGCCTCGCCTGAGTCCCACAAAGTTATTATTACTGCCGTCGACGAATGCTGGATTCACTCCAACGCTGACGATACAGACACACGCCAATTTTCCTTGCGCAAAGGCGACACCTTTGCTCTGACATTTGATGAGAGCCTCGTCCTCAAGCTTGGCAATGCCGGAGGCGTTCGCATTCACTATGACGGGAAGGAAATGCCCATCCCCGGCAAGGATGGCGAAGTCAAGACCATCAAATTTCCACCCGCCGCATAATGGAATGGAATGATTCAGCCATAGTTTTGCAAGTGGGTCGATTTCGTGAGACGGATTTGTGGCTCAAATTGTTTTTTCGTAACAGAGGACTTGTGACTGCCTTCGCCTTCGGAGGAAGCCGTAGTCGGCGTCGTTTTTGCGGCTGTCTTGATGTCCTTAATACGATTTCGTGCCGTGTCAAAAGTGGACGACAAGGCAAGTACCTGACACTTGAAGAAGGAGTCCTTGTGCGCGGTCCTCAAAAACTGCGCGGCGAGTGGACACATTTTGGTATGCTTATGAATTGTGTCCGCTTCTTAGACGCACTGCCTATGGCCTATGACGCTTGTGTCCAGACACATTCTCATGACACAAATGACGCGCACCATGCAGAAAAGAACGCGGCAGCGCCTGCCACTTATGCCCTCATGCAAGACATGCTTTCTCTTATGGAAGGAACAAGTCCGCATACCGACACTACAAATCCTCGCGGAAACTGCGAGAAAGCTTTGTCGCCGCATCCCTTACACCCTGTTCTTTTTCGTTTACGCATGGCGTGTGAGCTTGGTTTTTCGCCTGCGTGGCAGGAGTGTGCTGTGTGCGGCAGTGTCTTAGAGCACCACAACATCCTTTTCAAAATGGATGAGGGGGTTTGTGTCTGCGGGCGCTGTGCGCCTCGCACAAATTCGCCCTATTCGCTCACACTGAGTGCGCCTGCCTTACATTTTTTGCGTGCGGTGCAACATACATCCCCCACCCAATGGGATGTACACGCCTTGTCTACAAAGGATAAGCAAGCATGTTTTCAAGCTGTGGACGGTTTTACACAGTTTCATCTTGGTATCGCGTGGGATGCGGGACGCTTTAAACGTGTATGAGACACGTTTTATTCCGCAACTGCGTTTGTATGGCTATTAAACATAAAAGGATATTCCATGTATTTTCAAGATGTCATTCTGACTCTTCAAAACTTCTGGGCACAAAATGGCTGCGTCATTGAGCAACCAAGCGGCGTTGAATGCGGTGCAGGAACTTTTAATCCACACACATTTTTGCGTGTTATAGGTCCTGAGCCGTGGAGCGTGGCCTATGTCGAGCCGTCGCGCCGCCCAACAGACGGACGCTATGGCGAAAACCCCAACAGACTTCAGCGCTATTTTCAATACCAAGTCATTTTGAAGCCTTCGCCTGAAAATGTCCAAGAGCTCTATTTAGAAAGCCTCAAGGCACTGGGGCTTGATTCCAGCAAACACGATATCCGCTTTGTGGAAGACGATTGGGAATCTCCAACACTTGGCGCATGGGGACTTGGCTGGGAAGTATGGCTCAATGGCATGGAAGTGACACAATTCACATATTTTCAACAAGTTGGCGGCATCGACCTCCATCCTGTCAGCGTGGAGTTGACCTATGGCCTTGAAAGACTGACCATGTACTTGCAAGGTGTGGAATCTGTCTATGATTTGGCGTGGAATAAGAACGTGAAATATGGACATATTTATCACCAAAATGAAGTAGAACAGTCGCGCTATAATTTTGAAGTCAGCGATGCCGATATGCTGCTTTCCTTTTTTAATTCCTGCGAAGCTGAGTGCAAAAAATTGATTGCAGAAGAACTGCCGTGGCCAGCTTATGACTATTGTCTGAAGTGCTCCCATACTTTTAACTTGCTCGACGCACGCGGCGCCATTTCTATCACAGAGCGGACAGGCTATATAGGCAGAGTACGCGCCCTTGCTTCAGGCATTGCACGTTTATATGCGGCACAAAGGGAAACGCTCGGCTATCCCTTACTTCAAGCGTCTTCAGATTTTATGATGAAAAAGTAGGGGGAATGTCATGTCTTTATTTGTTTTAGAAATCGGGAGCGAGGAGCTACCAGCACGTTTTTTGCCTACGGAAGAAAAAGAATTGCACAGCCGTTTCGTTACGGCTCTTGAAGAACACGCCATTGGCTTTGGCGCCGTGCGTATTATGACAACGCCGCGTCGCGCTGTTGTCTTCATTGAAGACATTGAGCCTATTCAAAAGCAAAAAGAAGAGCTCATTACAGGCCCTCCTGTACGAGTAGCCTATGATGCCGATGGCAAAGCAACAAAAGCATTGGAAGGTTTTCTGCGCACAAACGCTGTCTCGCTTGAAGACATTTTTACACAAGACACTGACAAAGGTGCTTATATTGCTGTCAATAAGCGCGTGGGTGGCGCATCTGTCGCAACACTCCTACAGGAAATATGCCCCGCTATCATTACTGCGCAGCCATTTCCCAAAAAAATGCGTTGGGGCGCACACACACTCCCCTACGCACGCCCTCTACGCTGGATTTTAGCTCTCTTTGACGATGCGATTGTCCCTTTTAATGTCGGACATATCAAGGCAGACCGTATCACATGGGGCCATCGTGTACATACCAAAGCAGAGAAAGATATATTTCTCTGCGTAAAGGATGCGCAAAGCTACCTTGATACAGTACGCACACAAGGCTGTGTAGAACCAGAAAGCACAGTACGCCGACAAACTATTATTGAGGGCGGCAATACTCAAGCCAAAGCGCTTGGAGGTACTGTCCTTTGGAAGGAAAGCTTACTTGACGAGGTGCAAGGTCTCTGCGAACACCCTGTTCCCCTTATGGGCAATATCGACCCGTCCTTCCTCGAAGTACCGCGTGAAGTCTTACTCACGAGCATGGAAAGCCACCAAAAAAGCTTTGGTATCGAGGACGCCAACGGCAAGCTCATGCCCCATTTTTTGACTGTACTTAATATGACGCCGCCAGACAGCGAACTTGTACAAAAAGGCTGGGAGCGCGTCCTGCGCGCACGCCTTGAAGACGCCCGATTCTTTTGGCGCAGTGATATGGCTGAAAGCTTGGAAACATGGCTTGAACGTCTTGATTCTGTGATTTTCCTTGGCCCCTTAGGAACAATGGGCGACAAAACACGCCGCCTTGAAAAGCTCTGCGTCTTTTTGACAGAGCAGTGCGGCGCATCTCTAACCCCACAAGACGCCGCACGCGCAGGACGCTTGTCAAAAGCAGACCTTGTGACAGGTATGGTGGGCGAATTTGATACTTTGCAAGGCATTATGGGAAGTATCTATGCACAGAAAAAAGGAGAGTCGCCTCTTGTTGCACAAGCCTTAGCAGAACAATACTTACCCGCAGGCCCCGACAGCGCCGTCCCAAGTACACTTCTCGGCGCACTCGTGTCCATGGCTGACAAAGTAGACACACTTGTAGGTTGTTTCGGGCTTGGCATGATACCCACCGGCACTGCCGACCCTAATGCTCTGCGCCGCTGCGCTCTTGGCATTGCACGTTGTATTCTTGCCTTTGAATTGCGTCTTGATATGCGCGCCCTCTTCCAACAAGCTTTAGAACTATATGGTGACCGCCCATGGAAGCTAGACGCAGAAGCATGTCTTGAAAAACTGCAAGAGTTCTTTGACAGCCGCCTAAAAAATCTGTGGCAAGGACAAGGACATGACACCTTGCTCGTAGATGCCACCTTAGGCGCCGCGCACACATCGCGTGATGTCTGGACAAGCTATGCCCGTCTTGGGGCACTTGAAAACTTGCGTCAAAGCGAGCGCTATACAGAAGCCGTACAAACCTTTAAACGCGTTGCCAATATCGTGCGAAAGCAAGGGCAAGAAGGCACACTCACAGGCGTTTACACAGCAAAGCTCTTGCAAGAAGAGGCAGAAAAAAACTTAGCACACGCGCTCGATACCGCTCTACCCCGCTTTGATACCCTCTGGCACGCAGAAAACTTTCAAGCAATCCCCGCGCTTCTCCTCGAACTACGCCCCGCATTACACACCTTCTTTGATAATGTAATGGTCATATGTGATGATACAAAGGTGCGCGAAAATCGTCTGAACATGCTCAAAGCCCTCATGGACAGAATGGAGAAATTTGCAGATTTTGCCGCCTTACAGGTCTAGGAGCTGCTTCTAAATAAAGATATTTTTTTGAATAGGGGTTTTGGGGAAAACTTTTTTTATTTTTTAAGTTTTTTTCTTGGGGGGAAACTTTTTTTAGAAAAAAAAAGCTTTCCCCCCAAACCCCCCTTCAAAAAAACCA
>CAYJHT010000040.1:0-10664 GCA_964369615.1 uncultured Desulfovibrionaceae bacterium | reverse complement strand
CCCCCCTTGCATTCTTAGGAGAAAAACAGTGTCACGCACCGTTGCCATTGATAAACAGCGCAATATTGGTATTATGGCCCACATCGACGCGGGTAAAACTACCACCACAGAGCGCATCCTGTTCTATACAGGCGTATCCCATAAAATAGGTGAAGTTCATGACGGTCAAGCCACCATGGACTGGATGGAACAAGAACAAGAACGCGGCATCACCATCACCTCTGCCGCCACCACATGCTTCTGGCGCGATTGCCGCGTCAACATTATTGACACCCCCGGCCACGTGGACTTCACCATCGAAGTAGAACGCTCCTTGCGCGTTCTTGACGGTGCTGTATGCGTCTTCGACGCCGTTGCCGGCGTAGAACCACAGTCCGAAACCGTATGGCGTCAGGCTGACCGCTACGGCGTGCCCCGCATCTGCTTCGTCAACAAGATGGACAGAATCGGCGCAAACTTCTTCCGCTGCGTGGATATGATTCACGATCGCCTCGGCGCAAAGCCCATTCCTTTGCAATTGCCCGTAGGTCAAGAAGATAAGTTTGAAGGCGTTGTAGACTTGGTACTCGGTCAAGCTATTACCTTTGATAAAGCTTCCAAGGGCACAGAATTTATCATTGGTGACGTGCCTGCCGATATGAAGGAAATGTTTGACGAAAAGCGCTTCGAAATGATTGAAGCCGTCGCCGAAGAAGATGAAGCCCTGCTTGAAAAATACCTCGGCGGTGAAGAACTCACCACCGAAGAAATCATCAGCTGCATCCGTAAGGCCACCATCAACCGCTCTATCGTTCCCGTTTTGTGCGGTTCTGCCTTCCGTAACATGGGCGTACAACCACTCCTTGACGCTGTGGTAGACTACTTGCCTTCTCCTGTGGATATCGCCGTCATGAAAGGGCACAATCCACACAAGGAAGAAGAAATCATCGAATGCCCTTGCGACGACAAGCAGCCCTTTGCCGGTCTTGTGTTCAAGCTCTTCTCTGACCCATTCATCGGTCACTTGTCCTTCTTCCGTATTTATTCCGGCTATCTTGAATCCGGTATCAGCGTTTTGAATGCCAATACCGGCAAGAAAGAGCGCATCGGTCGTATCCTTAAGATGCATGCCAACAAGCGCGAAGACGTAAAATGGGCAGGCGCAGGCGATATCGTGGCACTTGTTGGCTTAAAGCAAGCCTCCACGGGCGATACGCTGTGCGACGACAAGCGCCCTGTTGTGCTTGAATCCCTCGATATTCCTGAGCCAGTTATCGAAGTCGCCATTGAGCCAAAGACAAAGAGCGACCGCGACGCACTGTCCGCCGCTTTGAACAAGCTTGCAAAGGAAGATCCTTCCTTCCGCGTGAAAGGTGATGAAGAAACAAATCAGACCCTTATTGCAGGCATGGGCGAATTGCACCTTGAAATCATCGTTGACCGTCTTACCCGTGAATTTGGTGTGAACGCCAACGTTGGCAAGCCTCAGGTTGCCTATCGCGAAACCATTTCTAAGCCGTCCAAGTCTGACATGAAGCACGCCAAGCAATCCGGCGGTCGCGGTCAGTATGGTCACTGCGTCATCGAAATCGAGCCAAACCCTGCAGAAGGTTACGCCTTCCAGAACTCCATCACCGGCGGCATCATTCCTAAGGAATACATCCCCGCCATCGACAAGGGCATCCAAGACGCCCTCAAGAGCGGTGTTATGGCTGGCTTCCCCACTGTGGATATCAAGGTGAACCTTACCTTCGGCTCTTATCACGAAGTTGACTCGTCGGAACAAGCATTCTACGTGGCAGGCTCTATGGCGATTAAGGATGCTATTTCCAAAGCATCCCCCGTCCTTCTTGAGCCTATCATGGACGTAGAAGTTGTGACACCAGAAGAATACCTTGGCGACGTCATGGGCGACCTTAACGGTCGTCGTGGTCGCGTACAAAGCATGGAAGCTCGCGGCAGTGGCGCACAAAGCGTGCGCGCACAAGTACCCCTGTCCTCTATGTTCGGCTACGCAACCGACTTGCGATCACGCACCCAAGGTCGCGCTACCTTCAGCATGCAGTTCCACCACTATGAGCGTGTGCCTGCTGCCATTGCAGAAGAAATTCAAAAGAAGAAAAGCTAAGAGCTTTTTGAAATAGAATCTGTAGGGAGGGGAGAGCGCGCTTTCCCTTCCCTTTTTTTGTAGTTTTAGCCTTATATGAGGAAAATAAATATGGCATTACCTCAAGGATTTTCTGTGGGCACAGCAGATGCGGGCTTTCGTAAGCCGCGCCGGCATGATGTCGCCGTCCTCGTCTCCGATAGGCCTTGCGTGTCGGCTGGCGTTTTTACGACAAATGTATTTAAAGCTGCACCGGTTCTGGAATGCCAGCGCGTGCTCGTGGGTGATATCCCCGCTCGCGCTATCTTGGTAAATTCCGGTCAGGCAAATGCGTGTACTGGCGCTGTCGGTTTGCAAAATTGCAAGACCACAACGGCTCTTATGGCTGAGGCATTGGATATTGAGGCAGACGCTATATTCCCCTTGTCCACCGGAGTCATTGGCGACCATCTCAAAATGGACTTATGGCCTGCGGCAGTGGCAGACGTCCACAAAAGCTTGAAAACAGGCACTTGTGACGAAGAACACTTCACCCGCGCCATGATGACGACAGATGCCTTCCCCAAGTTTACACAACGCGAAGTGACTTTTTCCGGCGGTGCGGTTCGCTTTGCCGCCATGTGCAAGGGCGCCGGTATGATTTGCCCAAATATGGCCACTATGCTTGCCATCATTGTGTGCGATGCCCATATTGACGCAGATATTTGGCAAAAGCTCTTTGTCCGTGCGGTCGAAAAGACTTTCAATTGCGTAAGCGTTGACGGCGACACATCCACTAATGACACAGTGCTCGGTCTCGCCAACGGCGCGTCCGGCGTGTGCATTGATGCAAACAATGAGGGCGACATGGCCTTACTTGACAGCGTCTTACAAGATATGCTCGGCAAGCTTGCCTACATGCTCGTACAGGACGGTGAAGGCGCAACAAAGGTCATGCACATCGAAGTGTGCGGCGCACAAACGCATGCCGACGCAGAAAAAGTCGCGCGTACCGTAGGACATTCACAGCTAGTGAAAACCGCTATGTACGGGCGCGACGCCAACTGGGGACGTATTGTCGGCGCCGTCGGACGCAGCGGCGTAGACATGAACGGCGACGACGTGCGTATCTCCCTCTGCGGTGTCGAGCTTTTCGTCAACGGCACCCCCACTGACACCGACCACGACACCCTCCTCAAAGAGCCGCTTAAAGAGCGCGATGTACATATTTTCATTCAAATAGGCAACGGAGAAGGGCGCTATACTCTCCTTGCCTCAGACCTGTCTCACGACTATGTGAGCTGTAACGCTGATTATAGAACATAGATTTTTCCTTTTTTTCTGGGGGGAAGGCAACTTTCCCCTTATGGGATACATGCGTCGTTAAGAAGTTCGGCGTTCTCCGTGGTAAGTGAAAAAATCTGAACGAGAACATGCTTGACAAAAAGTCCTCACGCTACTATTTTAATCTTGCTTTCTTTAGCTATTTTGCAATAAGAACAAATAAAATTTAAAATACCCCCCCCTTTAGCGGATAGCAGAGGAAATTATGCTCATCTCATTCAGTGTGGAGAACTTCCGTTCCATCAAGGACAAAGTCACGTTGTCTCTGCAGGCCTTGCCTGAGAAAAATATTGAAGTTTCGCATTTTTGCCAGCACTACCAAAATTTTCCTCTTAAAGAGAAGCAAGATAAAGCCTATGACATCTTAAAAAGCGTTATCATTTATGGCCTGAATGCCAGTGGAAAAACAAATATTATTAATGCATTATTGTTTTTTTCTGAATTTATTGCACAAAGCTATGAACGCGGCAGTAAAGACATACAGATCGAACCTTTCGCCTTAGACAGTGCAGCACATCAGTCTCCCTCGACCTTTGAAGCCGTGTTTTTGTTGGACGGAACCTACTTCCGCTATGGCTTCTGCGTCGACAAAAAATATGTTCATAGTGAATGGCTTTTTGCTTCCACCAAGGGGAGAGAAGGAAGGATTTTTTTTCGAGAACGGGATAAGGCCACAGCAGACTATAACTTTCACAACAGCAAGTTTCGCACATCCCATAAAAAAGTCCGCGACAATGGCCTCCTCCTCACCGTGGCCAGCCTCGACAACAATCATATGGCGCAACAGATTGTCTCATTTTTTGAAAATATCCGCCTGCGCTACCCCCGCTCGCGAACCTTGCCTGATGCAGAACACAGGCTACTCCTTCAAGATATTATGAAAAGCCTTGATATTGGCATATCATCTCTTGTGTATGAGAAAGTCGCCATAGACACGGAGTATAGCGACACCTTCACGCAATACATTGCGCAAGTGCCTGTACCTGCTACGCTTAATAATGAAGATGTACAACATATACGCCAAGAGTTATGTCAACGCCTTCAAAAAGCTTTATCTGAGTACGAAGAACTTTTTTTTTCCTACCTCGACCATACGGGAAAGGAAATACTCCTGCCTGAAAAACTACAGTCTATGGGGACGCTTATTGTCTTCTCCCTCCTCGCAGAGGTTTTAAATTTTCATAAAACGCCCGGAATCTTACTCATTGACGAAGTCGAGGACAGTTTACACCCTCATTTGCTGGAGTATTTTTTTAAGTTTTTTCACGCCATACCTCATAATAAACTACAACTTATATGCACAACACACAACGCTCTGCTGCTTGATGGGGTATTTCGTAAAGACCAAGTGTATATTACGGAAAAGGACGACACGCACGCCACAGACCTTGTAAGTATCGCCGATTTTACCGGCGTGCGCAAAAATACATATATGAAATTATACCTTGACGGGCGCTTTGGCGGTACTCCTGCCCTTTCTGACGCAGACATCCCACACTTTGTCAAGCGCCTCGAAGCCACACAGGGTTGATTATGGAAAGGCGTGTCCTCGAGCAGAGAAAGCGACAGAAGCGCCCTTTGCGTCCCAAAACGTATATTTACTGTAATGGCGATACCGAGAAAAAATATTTTGAAGAACTCCGAAAATTCCACCGCGTCGCACGGGAGCTGTGCGTCATTCAAAGCTCACAGGCCAACAGATTAAGTCTTGTGCAGGAAGTGGAAGAGGCGCGCGGCAGTGTCAAAGGTGACGAAACGACACAGGTTTTTGTGGTTTTTGACGCAGACATTCTGCCTAAAGGAAAAGCAACAAACACGGGTGCCATAAAATCACAAGTAGATAATGCGTGGAAAAAGTGCGTTGCAAAGGGCTACGCGCCTATTTTAAGCAATGAATCCTTTGAGCTGTGGTTTTTACTGCACTTTGAAGATGTGGCGAGTCCTCTACATCGCGACGAATTGCTCAAAAGGTTAAAGATCCACGTTCCGGAGTATGGAAAGGCCTCTAGCGGGATGCATGAAAAGACAGCGCTCCTGCACAAAAAAGCACAGGATCGCGCAAGAAAGCTGACAGAAGCATACACGGAAACGATCCCCCATTCCCAAAGAAATCCCTTCACCAATGTCTATGAGCTTGTCGCGCACATTGAAAGTATAAAAAAATAAGTACGTCAGAAAGTCATACAAAAGGCTTGCGAAGTTCCCCCCACAAGCCTACAAAAACATGCACTCTGAGACAGCAGCCCCTACGGAGCAGCTTCCAAGAGTTCTTCGTTCCTGAGACGGACTTTATGGTCTGCATTTGTATAGACAAAGGTGACACTGCCTGAGGCATCGCGCACAATGACCGCAGGAACGGGAAGGTTATGATGCCTTTGTCCGCTGGCTTTTTCAATGTCGATTTTATATTGATTGCGGTACATGGTGACAGTTTCGTTATCCATATGGAAGGCGATACCAAGGGCGTCAGCGACTTCTACGGCACTGTCGGAATAGAGAGAAAAGTTAAGTTTTTTTTCTGCGTGGACTTGTTGCAGGCCTCCAGGTAAATCGGGGCAGAGGCCGAGAACTGTGTAGCCGCGTTCTTCCAATGTTGTCAAAATAGTATTCACTCCCGCTAACTGCGCGAGGCAGAAGCGTCACCACGCCCCCCTATATATAATAAGGATAGCGGCCTTATCTCCTAGGATTGTTTGTAATGTTGTGTTCTTACCATCCATATCTTGTATGGTGGCGGTCAATACTTCTTTGGGAAGTGCGCTGCCCACAGGTATGGGCGTAATTAATTCTGCGGATGATGCGATACTCATAAAGAGTCCTCCGAAATTGATATGTATTAAAAACTTTCACACAGCCAAGCCATCGCTGTAAGTGGATGCTTATTGCAAGTCCACGGCATTCTAATTTTGTTTTTTTGAAAGGGGATTGGGAAAAACTTTTTTTTCCCAAAAAAGTTTCCCCCCACATGCCTTTTTAGAAATAGACTCTAAACAAGAGTTTCTGCTTTGCCTTGGAGAAGGTTTTTGTGTCCGTCCACAATTGTGGGAATGACTTCTGGCTGCGCAAGGGTAGAAGTATCGCCAAGCTCATCATAAGCGCCGGCAGCAATTTTGCGGAGCATGCGCCGGATAATCTTGCCTGAGCATGTTTTTGGCATGGAGGTGACGAATTGGATGACTTCCGGTGAGGCCAAGGGGCCGATATCGCGGCGTACTGTGGCGCGTAAATCTTTGCGTAGATCCTCGGATGTGGGGACGTCTTCGCGCAAGGTGACATAGGCGTAGATGCTCTCGCCCTTGAGGTCATGGGGCATGGGGACAACGGCAGCTTCTGCCACTTGTGGGTGGGCGGCAAGGGCTGCTTCAATTTCTGATGTCGATAGGCGGTGCCCTGAAACGTTGATGGAATCGTCGATACGGCCTAAAATCCAGAAATATCCTTCATTATCCATGCGTGCGCCGTCGCCGGATTGATAGCTGCCAAAGCGCTCAAAATACGATTGATACTTTGCGGGATTGTTATAAACGCCCTGCATCATGCCCGGCCACGGTTTGCGTATGACAAGGTGTCCGCCTCTGCCCTCGACGCCTTCTTGCGGGTCGTCGTCGCCGGCGTCTCCGCTCATGACTACGGCGTCAATGCCGGGCAAGGGGAAGGTGGCAGAGCCGGGTTTGAGGTGGTTTACGTAGGGCAAGGCCGCAATCATGGCGCCGCCTGTTTCTGTTTGCCACCATGTATCGACGATTGGCAGGTCGTCGCGTCCGATGACACTGCGATACCACATCCACGCTTCCGGATTGATTGGCTCGCCAACTGAGCCGAGGATTCTTAGTGATGTGAGGTCGTAGCGTTCGGGCCATGCTTCGCCAGTGCGCATGAGGGAGCGTATGACGGTTGGTGCGGTATAAAAAATATTGACGCGGTATTTTTCAACAATACTCCAGTATCGATCGGGCTTTGGATAATTGGGGACGCTTTCATACATGACGGTGGTGGCGCCGAGGGAGAGAGGGCCGTAGACCATGTAGGTGTGTCCTGTAATCCATCCGCAGTCGGCAGTGCACCAGTAGACATCGTCGTCGCGCATGTCAAAGACCCATTGCGTTGTGTGCGCGGCATAGGTGAGATAGCCGCCTGTGGCGTGCATGACGCCTGTGGGTTTTCCTGTGCTTCCGCTTGTGTGCAAGAGGAAGAGAGTGTCGTTTGCGTCCATGACTTCGCATGGGAAGTCTGCGTCGAGTGTAAAATCGTCTAAGAGGTCATGCCACCACATATCGCGTTTGTGTTGCATATTGACATCTTGATTGGCGCGATTGACCACAACAACGTGTGCGACGGAGGGGCACTTGTCGATGATGGGGTCAAGGTTGGCTTTGAGTGGTTTTACCTTGCCAGCGCGGACGGTTCCGTCTGCGGTGATAACGACCTTTGCCTTACAATCTTGGATACGTCCGAGTACGCCGCCTTCTGCATAGCCTGAAAAGATAACAGTGTGTATTGCGCCAATGCGCGCGCATGCGAGCATGGCAATAACAAGTTCTGGAATCATGGGCATGTAGAGTGCGACTCTATCCCCTTTGCGCACGCGTAATGAGCTTAGGGCGTGGGCAATGCGGCATACCTCTGTATAAAGCATTTGATAAGTGTAGCAGCGTACTTCGTGTTCGCCTTCCCCTTGCCAGATGAGGGCGGCTTTGTTACGTTTGCCGTTGATGAGGTGTCTGTCGATGCAATTGTATGCGGCGTTGAGTTTTGCGCCTGCAAACCATTTATAGCTGTGTGTCGCCTCGTTCGCTTCAAGGACAGTGTGCCAGGGTTGGAACCAGTGCAAAAGTTCTTGTGCGCGTGTGCCCCAAAAAGCGTCCGGATCTTCGCGAGCCGTGCGGCAAATGGCTTCATACTCCTCAAGGCTGCGTACCCATGCGCCGTCGCGTGCGTGCCGTGGAGGAGAATATTTACGCTCTTCGTTCATGAGCGTGACAAAGCCGTCTTGGGGTGAGGTGGTCGTAGTAGACATGGTGATAATGTACTCCTTTTGTCAAAATATATGGAACAGCTTTCCATTTTGACAAGATACACAGGCTATAAACGGGCGTCAAGGGGTGAAAAATTGATTGATAAACCAAACAAGTGTCTAAAATGCCAGCAAAAATATGATTGATTAATGAAACAGTCATATAAGATACTTAAGACGCATCAAAATATTTCATTCACAAGCATGATGCGTCATAAGAAAAAAGTTCATATTTTTTAGGAAAAATCTTTTAGAGGCTGCCTTTTTCATGAGAAAAAGTTTTTTTCTCTTGGAAGAGGCATGAAGTGCGGGTTTTGTTTTTACCAAGCGATGTATCGTAGGAGGGCGACACTGCCCATGCCGCATGCGATGGTGCCGAAAAAACTGCTTGTTTTCCATGCGACGAGGAGGCTTGGAATGGCGGCTATGAGGTAGACATTGTCCATAGTGAGAGCAAGTTTTTCGCCTTGCATGAATATTTCTGGAAAGAGTAGGGCAGCCATGACGGCGACGGGAATAAAGGAGAGCCATCGAGAGACCCATGAGGGGAGGGCGTCTACGGATAGGTACATGAGGGGCAAGGTACGTGGCAAGAGTGTCACGAGGCAGATGCCTACGAGGCATACGAGCACATCTATGAGTGTTGGGTTCATATTTTTTCTTATTCCTTTATATGCAGATATTTTTGCATTACACGCTGCGTGCTAGATTGACAAAGTTTTGCGCCCACCACGGGCATGTTGGTGCAAAAATGTGTGTATAGGCGGCAAATGTATTGCGGATGCAGAGGCCGTCGCCGGTCATGGTATCGGCGAGTGGAATGCCCATTCCTTTGCCCTTGGTGAGGGTGAGGGTTGGTGTTAATTGTTTTTGGGGTACGCAGCGTGAGTAGTGAAATTCGTGTCCGCGCAGTGAGCTTCCTATTGGGTGAAAGGGGTTTTTTTGTGATACTTGTGCGTGTACATAGCCGAGGCCTTGTGGTTTTTCATGAAAAACCGCATGGGTTGGAAAGATGTTTGCCATTGGCCACTCTTGCCCGTGGCGCACGACTGCTTGCGACAGAACCATAAAGCCGCCGCATTCGGCGTAAATCGGGATATTTTTATGTGAGAGTTCACGTATAGTATCCATGTGGGGTGATGTTGAGAGTGTTTGTAGGTATTCTTCGGGAAAGCCGCCGCCGAGGTAGAGGCCTTTGAGGTTTTTCGGCCATGGTGTGGGGTCTAGCAGTGAAAGGGGGATAAGGTTTGCGCCTGCGCGTTGCAGGGCTTCGAGGTTTTCTGCGTAGTAGAACCAGAGTGAGACGTCGTGCACGTATCCGATGGGTATGGAGGCTTGGCTTGTGCTGGGATTGTTTTCATCGGACGTTTTAGGCCAGAAGGCTTGTATTTGTTCGAGTTGTGGTTTTGCATTTGCGAGTTGAACTATGGCGTCTATGTTGCAGTGTTCTTGGACGAGTGCGCCGATGTTATCCAGTATATTTTTAATTTCTTTTTTGTTTTCGTGTTCGTAGGTATTTTGGTGGTTGTGTGCGGGTGAGAGTCCCATGTGTCGTTCTGGTAGTGGGTTTTCTTTGAGTCGTGGGATTGCTCCGAGGACGGGGACGTTTGTGTAGTGTTCGATGCTTTGGCGGACGATGTTTTCGTGGCGTTTTGAGGCGACTTGGTTGAGGACGACGCCGCCGATGTGCAGGTTTTTTTCGAATGTTTGTAGGCCGTGGATGAGTGCGGCTGTGGTGCGCGTGCTTTTTGTGACATCTATGGAGAGCAGGACGGGGGCATTTAGTGTGCGTGCAAGTTCTGCTGTGGAGCAGCTTCCTTGGAGGTCTTGTCCATCGAAGAGGCCCCGATTTCCTTCTATGATAGCAATATCATAGGATCCTTCTTCTTTTATATTCCATGCGTGTGCGCACAGATTTCTCAATTCATGAGCTGTTAAGAAGAAGGGGTCTAGGTTTGTGCAAGTTGAGTTGCTTGCGCGTGTGAGCCATTGTGCGTCTATATAGTCGGGGCCTTTTTTGTATGTTTTGACGGACAGTCCTTTGAGTTGGCATGCGCGGCATAGTCCTAGTGAGAGGAGGCTTTTGCCTGCTCCGCCGCGGATTGCGCTTATAATAATTCTTGGAATATTCATTTTTTGCCTTGAGTGGAGGGAGTATAAGTGTAAATCACTTGCATTGCGAACAAATTTTCAATTTAAAAGTGCCAACTACGAGTTAAACAGATGGTTTTTTTGAAGGGG
>CAYJHT010000039.1:0-10768 GCA_964369615.1 uncultured Desulfovibrionaceae bacterium | reverse complement strand
AACTTTTTTTTCCCAAAAAAAGTTTCCCCCCACAAGCCTTTCAGAAAAAACAAAAATAAACTTTTAGAAAAAACAAAATACTAGGCTTCCAGTTTCTTTTGTGTAGCAGCTAGAGCCTCTTGTATTCTAAGAAAAATATATTCTTCCATTTCGGGGTCATTGTCTTCTAGATTGAGGCAAAGTGCGTCACTGCCTAGAAGTCCCTGGGGGACGAAGTCACCGAGTTCTTGAGGATCAGTGACTGTGCTTGCGTAGAAGCAGACGGATAACCAGCGTGCTTCTGGTTCGTCGTCTACAACGTCTATGAGCAAGAAGAGTTCGCCGGCCTCTTGTTTTTCGTGTCGTGCGCGTAGGGAGTAGCTGATACTTGGGCGTTCGTTAAACTCTAGGAGCACATTGGCTTGGTTGGAAAGATGCGCATAATATGCTTCAAAAGGTTTCTTTCCGCCGAGGGGGTCATGATCCCACAGGTTCAGCCAAGCATTGATTTGAGCGCAGACAGCATCATTTTTCATAGCATTCCTTTTGTTTTTACGGCGCCTTTATGAAGACGCCGTGGTTAATTTTTTCCTCTATGCGGCACTAAATGGTGACAATTCGCGGAGTTTTGCGATGACGGGAGGGAGAGTATTTATAGTATGTTCTACATCTTTTGCGCTTGTGTAGCGTGAAAGTGAAAGGCGAATGGCACCATGTGCGTAAGTAAAGGGGACACCCATGGCACGCAGGACATGTGATGGTTCAAGGGTGCCGGAGGTACAGGCGGAGCCGGAACTTGCACAAATTCCAGCCTTATCGAGCATGAGCAATATAGCTTCACCTTCGACATATTTGAAGGATATGCTTGATGTATTTGCGAGCCTGTGTTCTGCATCGCCGTTGACGACACTATCGGGAATACGATTTAAGAGTCCTTGTTCTAATGTGTCGCGCAAGGTGGCGATGTTTTTTGCATCGCTGTGTAGGTGTTCGTTGGCAAGTTCTGCGGCTTTTCCGAAGGCGATGATATATGGGACATTTTCTGTGCCAGCACGGCGACCGCGTTCTTGATGCCCGCCGAGCAGGAGCGGACGCAAGCGTGCCCCCTTACGCACGTAGAGAGCTCCTATACCTTTTGGCGCGTGGAGCTTATGTCCTGAGAGAGCCAAGAAGTCTACGGGGATTTTTTGCACATCTATGGCAAGCTTTCCTACAGCTTGTACGGCGTCTGTATGAAAGGCAATATTGCGCTCTTTTGCCATGTGCGCCATTTTTTCGATAGGATAAATATTCCCTATTTCATTATTGGCGTACATAATTGAGACGAGTGCTGTGTCATTTGTCAGTGCTGCTTTATATTCATCAAGGTCAAGGCGTCCTTTAAAGTCAACTGAGAGATAGGTAACACGATAGCCTTTTTGTTCATAAGCGCGTGCGACATTGAGCACGGCGGGGTGTTCGACGCGTGTTGTGACGATATGTTTTTTTTCCGGTTGGCTTTTCAAGGCGGAGGCGATAGCGGTATTATCACTTTCGGTGCCGCAGGAGGTCATAATAATTTCGTCAACATGTGCGTTAAGAAGATGTGCTATGTGTTCGCGCGCTTGCATGACGGCCTTGCCCACATTGCCGCCGAAGCTGTGCATGCTTGAGGGATTGCCATAATGCATGCCAAAATACGGCAGCATAGCTTCAATGACCTCTGGTGATACTTGCGTTGTGGCATTATTATCTAAATATGTAATGGACATAGTTTTCTCCGCCTAGACTTCTTCGACGCTTATGCGTGTATCGACAAATTGTTGCAAACTTGCTTCCACGAGATTTTTCATAGTCACTTGGCTTGAGGGGCATTGCGCGCAGCGACCGAGTAGGCGTACAAAGACCTTTGTGCCATCCATATCTACAAGCTCAATATCGCCATTATCTGCCATGAGTTTTGGTCGTATTTCTTCATCGAGTGTTTTCATGACAAGTTGCATGCGTTGGATATTACTCATAGGTTTTGGGGCGATAATTTCTTGGAGTTTTCCGGCGTGTTGTGATAATATCTGCGCGATAGCGTCTAGGCAATCTCCGCAAGCGCCGCCGGCCTTTGTGTAGTGTGTGATTTCTTCGACGCTTTTGAGGCCGTTTTCTTCAATGGCATTTTTTATTTGCGTATCAGTAATGCCAAAACAGCGGCAGATAAGTTGTCCGTCGTCATGGCTATGGGCGATAACGCTTTCGCCGCGAAATTGTCGGATGGCAGCTTCGAGGGCTTCTTGTCCCATGACGGAGCAATGTATTTTTTCCTTTGGCAGTCCGCCGAGGGCTTCTGCGATATCCTTGTTGGTAATTTTCATTGCTGCATCAAGGTGGAGTCCTTTAACCATTTGTGTCAGGATGGAGCTTGAGGCTATGGCGCTTGCGCAACCAAAGGTTTGGAAGCGGGCGTCTGTGATGATATTTTCCTCATTTATTTTGAGGTAGAGTTTGAGTGCATCGCCGCAAGCGAGGCTTCCCACCTCGCCTATAGCATTGGCATCTGGCAGAGCACCGGCATTTTGTGGGTTCAAAAAATGCTCATGAACCTTCTCAGTATAATCCCACATATAATTCCTCTTGTATATGATAAAACAGTGTTAATTTATGACGAGTTGTCGTGTACTTTTGGGTTAATCTATTGGAGTATTACACGAGTTCATAAGGTCATGCAAGGTCATTTTTCGTAAAAATTCGCGAGTATGTCCATCGAATTGTTCCCAAAAATGTCTTGTTGGGCATGTTTGCATTCTGTTGCATGTGTATTGTGTTGTCAGGCACAGAACGGGTGAAAGTTCGCCTTCAAGGTGTGAAAAAACTTGTTCAAGATTGATCTCTTTTGGATCACCTATCAGCGCATAGCCTCCGCCTATGCCGCGTGTTGAGCGCAGTATGCCGAGGGGTTTAAGGGAGCGCACTATATGTTCAAGATATCCTTGCGAGATGCCTTCTTCCTTTGCCAAATCGCCGAGTTGGACAAGGCGGTCGGGCGGGCACGAGGCAAGGCTGACTAAAAAGCGCAGGCCATAGCGTGTACGTGTGGAAAATTTCATATGTTCTCCCAAGTGTTGTGTATAGAGTAAAAGTTTTTATATTTTTACGGGGGGAAGGCAACTTTTGCTCGCACCCCAAAATCCCCCACACATGCCTTTCACAGCATACTTTTTCCGGAGCATACACGTAAAGCGAGGAGATAAAATTTATTCTGACTCGCGCCAAATCCGCGCTCCTACAGCACAGAGCTTTTTTTCAATACTTTCGTATCCTCTGTCAAGGTGATAAATGCGTTGTACCCGTGTTTTTCCGGAAGCTGCAAGGCCTGCCAAGACGAAGGCGGCGCTTGCGCGCAGGTCTGAGGCCATGACGGGGGCGCCTTTAAGGGCGTGTACACCGCGTACCATGGCAGACCTGCCTGTTGTTTTGATATCGGCGCCCATGCGAATGAGTTCGGGTACGTGCATGAATCTGTTTTCAAAAATATTTTCTTCTACGAGTGAATTACCCTGTGCAAGGCACATAAGTGCCATAAATTGTGCTTGCATATCAGTGGGGAATCCCGGATAGGGTCTGGTACGGATATCTATACCTGACAAGCTTTGGGGGCCATTTTCACATTTTACACGCACATCAGCGCCCATTTTTTCGATATATACGCCCATAATTTGTAATTTCCTGATAACGGCTTCAAGTTCTTCCCACGGGCAGTGTTGCAGGAGTATGTCTGCGCCAGTGATAGCTGCTGCGACCATGAAGGTTCCGGCTTCAATTCTATCTGGCATAATGGCATAGGTACCGCCGTGCAAGCGTGTCACTCCGCGCACGCGAATGGTGCTTGTTCCGTGTCCTTCTATGTGTGCGCCGCTTGCGATGAGAAAGTTTGCAAGGTCAACAATTTCTGGTTCTCTCGCGACATTTTCCAGTATTGTTTCGCCTTCTGCAAGGCTTGCGGCCATGAGGAGATTTTCTGTGCCGCCAACGGTTGGCATATCGAAGATAATATGTGCGCCCTCAAGTTTTTTACACGATCCTAGGATATAGCCGTCGTGTAGCTCGAAAGTAGCGCCCATTTTTTCAAGCCCTTTGAGATGTTGGTCTACAGGACGTGCTCCTATGGCGCAGCCGCCTGGCAGTGCGACCTTTGCTTTGCCGATACGAGCAAGCAGGGGACCTAGGCACAATACGGAGGCTCTCATGGTTTTTACTAAGTCATAGGGCGCTTCGGGCTTTAAGTCGCAGGGCTCAATGATAACGCTCTCTGCTTGGGTGGCAGTGGGGCAGCCAAGGATATCTAAAAGTTTTAAGGTAGTTCTAATATCGCGTAACTGCGGTACATTTGTAAAAGTTATAGGGCTTTCGAGGAGGATTGAAGCAAAGAGAATGGGCAATGCGGCATTTTTTGATCCGCTTATGCGTATGTTCCCTTTCAAGGCAATGCCACCTTCAATTGTAAGAAAATCCATAATGGTGCTCCGCGTAAAATTGTGTGTTGGTATGAGTATACGAAGTGGCAAAAAAAATCTAGAGAATTTTACGGGACAAAAAACAATAAAACATTCTCAAAACTTTTTACAACTTATTGAGGAGAAAGTTGAACTTTAACGGAGAGTCGTTTTTTTGACATTATAATGTTTTAGATATTTTATAACAAAAAATTAGAAAAGATAAGTTCTGCAAAAATGAAAAAAAACTTGACAAAACGCTGTCCCTGTGTCAGTTCTTTCCTGTCATATAAATGACAAAAAGCTGTGGCAGGGATGTGAAAGATTTTTTAGCTAAATATTACGCAGGGTGGTGGGTATGAAGAAACTCTCGGTACTTTTTATTTTATTGGCTCTTGTCAGCCTTGTGTTCCCGCAATCGATTGTTTTTGCGGCAAATGGCGCAAGTGCAAACACCGTAACGCTCCAAGACACACTCAATTTCGCGTTCGGATATAGCCCTAACATTAAGGCCGCGCAAGAATCACGTCAGCAATCCGTACACAATGTGCGTATGGCAGAAGCCGGATACTATCCAAGCATCGGCATATGGGCAGGCGTTGGCGCCGAACAAACTGACAGCGCAGCTACCCGTGCAGCCTCTTTACAGGAATATGTTGTAGGCACCGCAAATGCAGGCATCCAACTCAGTCAAACCCTCTGGGAAGGGGGACTTACAAATGCAAGCGTGCGCATGCGCGAAGAGGAATTGTTGTATCGTGGCTGGCTCCTTATGGACAGCGCAAACTCCTTAGCATATTCGGCAATCAGCGCACACACAGACGTACTGCGCCGCAGAGAACTTGTACGCCTTGCTGAAGATAATGTAAACGAAAACAAACACATTCTCAGCATCCTACGCACACGCTACAACCAAGGCCTCTCAAGCGACGGCGATGTCAAACTCGTTCAAGGCCGCCTAGGCCGCGCCGAAGCCACCTTAAGCATGCATAAGCAAGGCCTCCAAACAGCTATGGCAACCTACACACGCGTCACAGGTCAACCCGTCCCCATGCACTTGGCCCCCGTTCCCATGCCCTTGCGCGTCTTTACAAATCTTGACGAAGCACGCAATGCCTGTGTCGCCAAAAATTATCGTATCCAATCTGACCTTGCAGCCATTCGCAATGCCGCGGCAGATGTCGATGTGGCACGCTCAAACTTTTCCCCACGCCTGAGCATCGACGCAGGACCAACCTATATCGACCAAGGCTATAAGGGCGATACACACCAACTTTCATGGTCTGCCATGCTCAATATGCAATGGGATGTCTACAGTGGCGGCGCTGACCTTGCAAATATGAAATCAAAAGCCGCACGCGTTCGTGAATTGCGTCAAGTCTTGCACCAATCCATGGACCAGCTGAACGAAGAATTGCATATTACCTATGCAACAACGATAAGCTCTGCAGAACAAGCAAAATATTACGGACAGGCAGCAGTTGCCGCACGCGGCGCAAAGTCAAACTATAATGCCCAATTCAAAGTAGGTCAAAAGGACTTGCTCTCCGTGCTTGATGCCGAAGGCGAGTATTATTTCAGCGCCACAGAAATGGCCGTAAGCAAGACCGACGCTCTGCTTGGTCATTATCGCATGCTCGCAGTCACCGGGGAATTACTGGACGAACTCAAAATCAACGGTGCCTCATTGCAAATTGATACAACAGCTGCAGCGCCTAAAGAAGACTATACCCCGTGGTCCTTTGCACCCACGCCTGTGAACACGCAAGAAGCGCTTTCCGGCACAACGTTGACGCGCCCATAATTATGATGTGGCACTCCTTTAATTTATGAATGACTCCTATCAATGGTTCTGGGGGTGCATAGCACGCTATGCACCCTTATATGGGCATGTGCTTGTGGCTTCGGTGATAATCAACCTTCTAAGCCTTGCCATGCCCCTTTTTGTTATGAATGTCTACGACAGAGTCGTGCCAAATAATGCCTTTGAAAGCTTGTGGGTGCTCGCTATTGGTATGATGATTGCGGCATCGCTTGACTTTATCCTACGCATCATTCGCATGCGCTTTGTAGATGTGGCAGGGCGCAATGCAGATGTAAAGTTACAATCACTTTTTCTAGAACGCCTTATGGGTGTGCGCCTTGACGCACTCTATAAACATACAGAAACAAAGTCCGTCGGTGCCATAATTGCACGCGTGCGTGAACTTGAATACGTGCGAGATTTCTTAGGCTCAGGCACCATCTTAGCACTCACAGACCTCCCCTTTATCGTCTTTTTTATCGCACTCACATTTTTTCTCGGCGGCACACTTGGCTTTATCCCCTTACTTGCCGTGCCCATTCTTGGCCTGCTTGCCTATTTTATTCAAAAACCCTTCACCGAAAGCTCCAAATCACAAATGCATGCCAATGCGGTGAAACAGTCATTTTTAACAGAGCTTATTTCAAGCTTAGAAACCATCCGCGCAACACGCATGGAAAAAGTGCTCTTGCACTATTGGGAGCGCTATGTCGGCGTTGCCTCTGATGCAAATGTGCATACGCGCGCGCAGTCAAGTGTCAGTACACATGCCATATCTCTTTTTAATATCTTTCTTACTGTTTCCCTTGTTGTAGCAGGCGTTTATCGCATATCTGAAGGTCTTATGACCACGGGGGGACTCATAGCCTGTGTCATCTTGTTCGGACGCTGTGCGGCGCCTATGAATGCCTTGGTGAATATCCTTGCAAATTTTCAAAAAACTCTCTTGGCTGTCAAACAATTGCACATGCTTATGCAATTACCGAGTGAAAATCCCACTGGTGATGACTATGCCCTCTCAGATGAACTTGGCGGCACGTTTACAGCGCCTTCTTTGCCGCAAGCGACGCTTGCCGTGCCCATCGTCTTTGAAAAAGTGTCCTTCAGCTACCCCGCTGTAAAAGTAGACACCTTGGCCTTGCGCGATATCAGCATGAGCATCTATCCGCGCGCGCGACTTGGATTTGTAGGCGCCTCAGGTTCTGGAAAATCCACCTTGGCGCGACTTTTGTCAGGCATTTATGTCCCCACAGAAGGGCGTATCATGATAGGCTCCCTTGACTCAGCAAATACGCCCATGCGCCCATTCCGCAATAAAGTAGGCTTTTTGCCGCAGGAAATCCGTATATTTCGAGGCACATTGCGCCATAATATCGCGCTTGCATGGCCGGGAGAAGGAGAATGCGACGAAGAATCCTTAATGCAGGCCGCAAGCCTCGCCGGCGTCATGGACTTTGCCGCAGAGCATCCATTGGGGCTTGACATGCCCCTTGGTGAACATGGTACAGGCCTTTCCGGCGGACAAGCACAAAGCGTTGCCCTTGCACGTGCCCTGCTTGGCGACCCGCACACGCTCATCCTTGATGAACCTGCCGCACAGCTTGATGCAGCCTCAGAACAACGCCTCGTCAAGCGCTTAAGCACCATTGTAGCAAACAAAACTGTTATTATATTCACACATAAAATGCCCATGCTCGACCTTGTTGACCGCGTTGTTGCTTTGGACAAAGGACGCATTGTTTGGTCGGGTTCGCGGCAAGAGGCCTTGGCACAAAAGAAATTATGAGCACAGAAAAAAAACTCCCCTCGTCCGTACAAGAAGCCCCTGCACAAGATGCCTCCGCACAGAGCACCATGGCACAGGGCGCTCCTGCACAAGTACCTGCAAAAAAGACGCCGGGTCTGCTCTCGCGCCTTGCCCATCGCTTCGTACCAGACGATTCCGAAAAAGATATTTCTTCCTCCTCCGTACGTCTTGTCTGGATGAGCGCCGCAGCGGTCATCATCCTTCTTATTTGGGCAGGCTTTGCAGAACTTGACCAAATAGCACGAGGTATCGGACAAATTGTCCCTTCACAGCGCGTGCAACTTATCCAAAACCTTGAAGGGGGCATAGTCCAAGCAATCCTCGTACGCGAAGGGCAAATTGTCGAAAAAAACGACATAGTCATGCGCATTGAAAACGAAAGCGCCGATAGCCAATACAGAGAAGCACTCGTACGCACCGTAGAACACGAAGCAACCATCGCACGCCTCGAAGCACTCATCGCAGGCGACTCCCCTGCCTATGCCCAATCCGTACTCGCTATGCCAGAACTTGTAAAACGACAAAATGACATGCTCCGCGCCGCACGCACACAAATTGAAACAGAACTCAGTGTCCTTGCGCTGAAAGTCGAATCCACACAGAGAGAACTCGAAGAACAGCGTGAAGCCAAAACACAATCACTGACTAGTCTTGCCTTGGTAGAAAAACAAAGAAACCTTGCCCTGCCTGCACTACGCGCAAAAGCCTATTCCGAATTGGAATTTTTAGATATTGAACAACGCCTTCAATCCCTTAAAGCCGACCTTGCAGGCCTTGAACACTCCATCCCACGCCTTGAGGCTGTGGCAGAAGAAGCTAAAGCACGCCTACAACTCAGAAAAGACGCTCTTGAAGTGGAATATCGAGAGCAACTCAATGAAGTGCAAGTGCAACTCCTCTCCCTACGCGAGCTTATTACTGCCGGCGGCGACAAGGTGCAACGCACTGAAATGCGCTCCCCCGTTCGCGGTATCGTCAAAGCGATCTATGCAAATACTGTCGGCGGCGTTGTAGCACCCGGAGCGACAGTTATGGAAATCGTGCCCCTTGATGACTCGCTCATCATTGAAGCGCGTTTCAGCCCGTCGGATATCGCTTTTTTGTATCCGGGACAAGGCGCGCTTGTACGCATAACTGCCTATGATTTCTCCGTCTACGGTGGCATGAAAGCAACTGTTGAAAATATCAGCGCAGACACCTTGCAAGGACAACAAGGCGAAACCTTCTATCAAGTCAAGGTGCGTACAGAACAAGCCCACTTAGAACACGCAGGCCAAAGCCTACCCATTATGGCAGGCATGATGGCAGAAGTCGACGTCCTCACAGGTAAAAAGTCCATACTAGATTACTTACTCAAACCATTGCTAAAAGCACAACAACGCGCCTTTCGAGAGCGCTAAGTCATGAGCACACAAAGCACATATCGTACAATGTTTGTCGCACTATGCATATCTTGTGCGATGATTGGGCTTTATATAAGCCAGTTCCACCACTTCCGCTCTCTTGATTATGCCATTTATGACAGTCTACTTCAACTCAGCGCACATAAGCAGCCCTCACAGAAGCCTTTATTTATTGATATTGACGAAAAAAGTCTTGAAGCATATGGGCAGTGGCCGTGGCCAAGAGATCTTATTGCCTCCACACTTGAGACCCTGTCTGCGCACAAAGCCGCGGCGATTGCCTTAGATATCCTTTTTGCAGAGCCAGACCGCAGCTCTCAGGCAAATGATGATATTTTTGCAGATATTCTTGCAAAAACGCCCTCTGTACTTGGCACTTATGTCAATTCCGATAAAAACACTCTTCCTTTAGCTCTCCCCCCCGTGACAGACCTCCCACATTTTGACGACATTGCCTTCTTTATGACAGATACAGACCAAGCCGCTCTGTCCGCACATATCCCCCAAGGCACACACGCACTTCTCCCTTTGCCGAAACTGCGCGCCGTAAGCCCTCTTGGTAATATCACTTCCTTTATGGATCATGACGGCGTTATCCGCTCCTTGCCCTTGCTTATGACGGCTTCAGATCGCATTTTTCTTTCGCTTGCCTTGCGCACCTATATGCGTGCATATGATATCAAGACAGTGAAAGTCTATGGTGACAGCGATGGTTTGCACGCTGTGCAGGTGGGTGATGTCCGCATTCCTGTACAGCCTGACGGGAGCGTCCTTCTCCCCTATCGCGCTGGGAAAAATGTTTATCAGCGTATAAGTATTGCCGATGTTTTACAAGGAAAGATAGCACAAGAAGATATTGAAGGGCGCTTTTGTGTAATAGGTGCATCCGCCACAGGGCTTCACGACATTGTCAAAACACCGCTGGCACTGCAATATCCGGGCGCAGCGATACACCTCTCTCTTCTTGATAGCATTGACAGTCAGCATTTTATGACGATACCACGATATACTCACGCAATACAAATCGCGTGCATGCTGGGAATGGGGCTTATATGCGCCCTTCTGTTACCGCGTCTCTCCGCTCTCATGTATAGTGCTGTACTTTTCCTTCTTTTAGTGTTACCGCCCCTTGTAACATGGTTTTTATTCCAAAACTCTGTCTTTCTCTCGCCCCTGTATACGACATTACTCGTGGGAGCTCTCGCATTGTATGTGCGACCGCAAAAAAAGAACATTGTTTTTTCTAAAAGTTTATTGTGTTTTTTCTGAAAGGCTTGTGGGGGGAAACTTTTTTTGGGAAAAAAAAGTTTCC
>CAYJHT010000038.1:0-10780 GCA_964369615.1 uncultured Desulfovibrionaceae bacterium | reverse complement strand
TTGCTGCTGTTTTGAGGTCAGCTACGGCGTCTGTTTGCTCCCACATAAATTCTGGCAACTCACGACCAAAGTGCCCATAGCAAGAGCTTTTTTTGTAAATGGGGCGCTTAAGGTCGAGGCGTGAAATGATATGGTAAGGACGCAGGTCGAACACGTCTTTCACGGCCTGTGTGAGTACAGAGTCGGGGACGTCGCTGCTGCCAAGGGAGGAGACAAGCACAGATACGGGCTCGGCAACGCCGATGCAGTAGGCAATTTGTACTTCGCAATAGGGCGCAAGGCCGGCAGCGACGATGTTCTTGGCAATATAACGACCCATGTATGCGGCAGAGCGGTCAACCTTTGAGGGATCCTTGCCGGAGAAGGCGCCGCCACCATGGTGACCGGAACCGCCGTAGGTGTCTTGGATGATTTTGCGACCGGTGAGACCGCAGTCACCCATGGGGCCGCCGACGACAAAACGACCTGTGGTATTGATGAAGATATCACAGTTTTTTTCGTCAAAATACCCTGATGGCTCTAATACAGGACGGATAACATGAGCGCGCACAGCTTCTACAATATCCTCTTGTGAGGCGCTGTCGGCGTGCTGGGTGGAAACGACTACATTCGTAATGCGAACGGGTCTTCCGTCTTCGTAGGCAAAGGAGACTTGCGTTTTGCCGTCAGGACGGAAGAAATCAACAACACCGGCTTTGCGCACTCTGGTGAGTTGCTGGGAGAGTTGGTGAGCCCAATAGATAGGCGCAGGCATGAGTGTGCTTGTTTCGTTGCAAGCAAAGCCGAACATCATGCCTTGGTCACCTGCGCCTTGCTCTTCGGGTGCTGAACGGTCAACGCCTTGGGCGATATCGGGAGATTGCTTGTCGATGGAAGAAATGACGGCGCATGTTTGCCAGTCAAAGCCCATTTCAGAGCTATTATAGCCGATATCCCGGATAGTTTCGCGAACAATTTGTGCAAAATCTGTATAGCCCTTCGTGGTGATTTCCCCTGCAATCACAGCCATACCGGTTGTCACAAGGGTTTCGCATGCCACGCGGGACTCAGGATCTTGTGCCAACAGGCTGTCTAATATAGCGTCAGAAATTTGGTCTGCCACTTTATCGGGGTGTCCCTCAGTGACGGATTCGGAAGTAAAAAGATATTTCCCCTTGTGCAATTGCATAATAACTCCTTGTAACTATAAGCTGATATTATCAATAAGACGTGCTTTGCCCATACGCACGGCGCACGCCATAACGGCCGTATCAGAAACGGTGTCCAACGTTTCTAATGTTCCTGCATCTACGACAGACAAATAATCAAGGCGCCCCAAGGGCAAACGCTCTGCCATTTGATGGAGCACGGCGCCGCGTAAAATATGTACATTGCTTTCACCCTTACCCACCAATTCCTTGGCATAACAAAGGCTTTTATATATTTCTGGTGCTTGCTCCCGTTCTTCAAGAGTCAAGTACACATTGCGCGAGCTTAAGGCAAGCCCGTCTGCCTCGCGTACTGTTGGGCACACATCAATAGCAATAGGAATGTTTAAATCATGCACCATGCGACGAATGATAGCTGTCTGCTGCCAGTCTTTTTGCCCAAAAACAGCTCTCGTTGCTCGACTAATCATAAAAAGCTTCAGACATACAAGCACCACTCCATTAAAATGTGTGGGACGCGAAATGCCACAAAGCCCCTTAGACAAATGCGGCAGCATGATCACAGTGGCGTGCTCAGGCGTGTACATTTCTTCCGGGCGAGGGGCAAAGAGCATGTCCACACCAAGCGATTGCGCAAGGGCTGCGTCCTTTTCTAAGTTGCGCGGGTAGGAGTCCAAATCCTCATTTGGTGCAAATTGTGTGGGATTGACAAAAAGGCTTACGACGACTTTGTCGCCTCTATTACGAGCGTGTCGCATAAGCGACGCATGGCCTTCATGAAAAAAACCCATCGTAGGCACAAGCGTCACACTCTCGCCCTTTTTGCGCCAGTCTTCACACAAGGAAGAGGCTTTCTCTAATGTTTCTATTATTTCCATTGATTATCTCCATTCCCCAAGAGATATGTATTGAGGAGGTAGCCTATATTCCTATATTCCTATATTGAGGTATAGTGATATAGTCAATTAAGGGCGCATGGTACCCTTTTCGTGCGCCATTGTCCAGAGCTTGCACACAAATAAAAAAAGCTTTGCCTGCAAAATCTTTTAGGTGCAGAGCGCTTTACATCCAGAGCACTTGTGCACATACGACACATTTATGGAATGAGCCGTGCAAGCATGCCCTGCATGGCAAAAAGTGTCGCTTGTGCGCGTATGCTTTCACGGTCGCCTTTGAGATGCAATTTCTGTGCACTTATTTGCTCCTCGACACAAAAGCCCAGCCAAACCGTGCCCACAGGCTTATGCTGCGTGCCACCGGAAGGGCCTGCTACACCGGATACACTGACAGCTACCTGTGCGCCAAGCACACGACACGCGCCTTCTGCCATAGCACAAACGCACGCCTCACTGACGGCGCCTTGCGTGATAAGTATGTCATTCGACACACCAAGAACAGCGTTCTTCACATGGTTTGCATAGGCAGTCACGCCGCCGGCATACCATGCTGACGCGCCGGGGATATTCGTAATTGCCGCACCAAGCAGTCCACCTGTACAGGATTCTGCGGTGGCGCATAGGAACTGACGACTTTGCAGTACATGCCCAAGCTCTGCAAGGCAGTGACGCAACTCTTCAGGTAAAAGATATACATTTTGCATACATTCCTCATTTATTGAGAGACGCACGGATCTACGCGTGCCTTCCGTTTTCATTCGCTATTACTTTTAAAAAAGGCGACAAAAGCAGCTTTATACAAAGACATAGCAAAAAGCCCCGCAGAGTGTGAGTCCTGTGGGGCTTGAAACATATATATTATGAATAAAAGTTCTCAATATGGCGGGGCGGAGCAGCAGAAGATTTCCCTGAACTTTCTGTGCTAGGATGATATGAACTTTGCCCATGAGATAATTGCTTTCTCCTCAGCTGAACTTGCGCCACAGCATCTGCATATTGCTTTTGATATGCATTCGCTAAGGGCTCTTTTGGGTTAAAAATAAATGGTTTTTCGTTCCCATTTTGATAGTATGCGGCGAAAAAATGAGTTAAGCTATCTAGGGATAAAGGAGAAAAAAGATATGTATCTTTTGCATCTGCTGGCGTAAGATTTTGAACACATATCCAAAAAAGCGGATGATTACCACCCTTTACCCCTTTGATATCTTGATAACCACTAGAAAAAAGGGGGAGTTTTTCTGCTATACTCACGCATTGCGTATCATAAAGCAAGCGCACCAAGGATGTCGAAAGTATGAGCTTTGATGCAGTTGCAAATTTACTCAAACGAAAACCCAAATCCATGGAAGGGCCGATATAGTCGTAAAAGCACCCGCTTTGAGTGTACAACTCAACTATTGTATTAGTGACAGGAAAACCGGCAACCCACGCAGCCCCCTTAAATTGCACTGTAAAATTAGTTGTTTTTGAAAAATTTAGGCCATCCATCATGACTTGAAATTTTTTATTAAGCCGATATATGACCCGACTCAGAGCCTTCACATAACAATATGGCTGCTCGACGCATTGCAGGTTTGCCATAAAAACAATTTCGTCGCCAATATATTTCCAGACATCCGGGGGGAGGCACTGCATGCCATATATCTTGCAAGAGTCCTCACCACAAATATGAGAGCGCAATCGATAAAACTCTTCGTCAAAAATCTGCTGTGTTTCGGCTAAAAAACTGTGCAGTATAACTGCCCATCCCCCTACATATTCGCGCTGACTTTCAGCACATCCCTGCGCTCGCCTAGCTGCGTACTCTTTCTCTCGCTGTAGCGAAAGGGTTTTAAGGAGAGTGGAATCAACGATATCAATACTCAAGAAAATTTTTTGCTGTGGCACATCAAGGGGATTATCAGATACAAAATCATTTAGCATTCAGCTCATCCAAATAGCTCAACCAATTTCTTGCAAAAACAAGTGGCACGCCAAAATGCGACGCGATACGGCGCTCATTTGCTGGCGTCATCTTCTCGATATCTGTACGCGACATTAAAAAAGCACTCGCAAAAATATTCGCTTCACGCTCTACAATATCATGTTCATTATAGTGTTGTGATTCCGTAGCCCGAATTTCCTTTTGTCCGCAGTCGGAATGCAAAATATAATGTCCTAATTCGTGCGCTATGGAATACCTCTCCTGAAGTGGAAACGTGAGCATAGAAACTTGAATAACAAACTTAAAAAGGTCTACAGGTTTTTTATGTACTGTAATGACTGCTTTGTCAGGAAAGATATCATCGGGATCCACATACTCAACTTTGCCTCTCAAAGCAGATACTACGCTCATAATGTCGGCATTTGCCGTAAACTTCTCCCTTTGTGCCAAGCTCTCGGCAACTTGAATTATCCAATCATCAGGCTGCGCACAGGGCACTAAACGTGTGCTCTCATCCATAATATATCCTTAAAACAAAGAGTAATTAGTGAAACATTCTTCTATCCCCTACATGACGCACAAGCAAACAGCAAGCAAAAAAATCAATATCTCAGTCTATCCTACACGGCATCTAATTGTGTGAACCATTCTCAGTAGTGCTCGCCAAATACTCCTGAGCCAGTTTGAACATTCATAATTATCGTCAGAGAGTGCGGATAAACTTTTAGAAAAGCACGTAGCTTTTTTTTCATTAAAAAGCGCCAACTACCTAGCTAAACAGATGGTTTTTTTGAAGGGGGGTGTGGGGGGAAAGCTTTTTTTTCCCAAAAAAAGTTTCCTCCCACAAGCCTTTCAGAAAAAACAAAATACACTTTTAGAAAAGACAAGACACTAGCTCACAGCACAAACGCGCGCCTTATTGTCGTACATATAACGTTCACGATATTTTTGCATAAAAAATACTGACATGACGAAGGAAAAACACTCCGCCAAGGGAACAGCAAGCCATACACCCGTCAGACCTATGAAGTGCGGCAAAATCAATATTGACGCACTGATGAAGAAAAATGTCCGCAAAAATGATATAAAAGCCGATATTTTTCCGTTGGAATAGGCCGTAAAAAGTCCGGAAGCAAAGATATTTATGCCCGAAAATGCAAAACCAAGAGCAAATATATAAAAACCGTCCACAGTCAAGGTGTAGGCCGTCGTGCCCTGCTCTAAGAATAGGCCTGCCAGACTCTTATTGATAACAAAAGCAATCAGCACAAGCAAGACTGACGCACTGCCCACAAAATACATACAAAGCCTAAAAAGCTTGCGCAATTTTGACCTGTTCAACGCCCCATAATAAAAACTAAACACAGGGTCGATACCCATGGAAAAACCCATAAAGAGCGAGTTTATGATGATTTGCGCATAAAGAACCACCGTAATAGCCGCAATACCGTCATTACCCGCCACGTCAAGCATCGTAATATTGAATAAATACGTGGTCACACCCGTTGCCAAATGCGTCACCATTTCAGAAGAACCATTGCCGCACGCAGTCAAAATAGACTTTATATGCACCCTAAAACGCACAAAGTGCAAGGTTCGCAACTGTCGAGACGTAGAAAAAAACACGATGCCTATAAGTGTCGGCAAAAACCAGCCTAAACCTGTCGCCAAACCCACGCCCGACATCCCCATACCACAATATACGATAAAAACATAGTCAAGCACAAGGTTCGTAAAGCCACCCAAAACAAGAGCCAACAAGGACATACTCGGACGACCCGCGGCAATCATGGCACTCTCAAAAATACTTTGCACTATACCAAAGGGCGCAAACAAAGATATCATGTACAAATAATCATAGCAGTATTGATATGTTTCATCATCTGCGCCCAAGGCATAAACAATATCTTTTAAAAATATCTGTGTGAACAAAGCAAGGCAAAGACCAATCGTCATGCCTGTGACAGCAAATAAAGTGAATCTTTCCTTAGCCTCTTGCCCCTTGCCCTCACCCAAAAGACGCGCGCTTATCGCATTACCACCCGCACCAAGCATAGTGCCCACGGCAATAAAAAGCGTCAAAATAGGCACACTGATATTTATTGCCGCAAGAGCGCGTGTGTCGATAAGGTTTGCCACAAAAATCCCGTCAACCATCATATATAATGATAGAAATATCATCATAATCATACTTGGCAGTGTAAAAGTCACAACATTTTTATAGCTGATACTTTGAAGCATAAAAATTCTCCTCGCCCGCGGGAACTTTCTTTACCTAGGCAAAGATGCGTGCTAGCTTCACTATAAAGTATCACACAATGTGAGAGTCAACAAAAAAAGAGAAAAATATGGAAAAATATTTATCCATCGGCGATGTGGTCAAGATGAAGGGTGTAAGCCACCGCTCCTTGCGTCATTATGACGAAATAGGTATACTCGTACCAGCCTATGTGAATGAAGAAACGGGATATAGGTATTATTCAAAAAATCAGATGCTTATACTTGATATCATCACACTCTGCGTTTCTTTCGGCATTCCGCTTAAGCAGTTTAAGACCTATGTATCGCCCCAAGCGCCTCTGCAAGAGTCCGCAAATATAAGTATAGACATACAAAAACTCATCAATGATGCCCAAGAAAAAGCTCTCGAAGCACAGCGGAAAATGCATCAAAACATCTATTTCCTTAATTCCGTCGCAGAACACCTTGCACAATTCAAAGAAAACACCAAGCAAGGACGGGTCTATAGCAAGAGCATTGCAGAGCGATTTTTTCTCACACTTCCCGCCCCCCTCTCTTCCGTGACAAGTGACAGCGGCAACTGGCAAGAATACCTAACGAACATGACAAAACTCTATGACATTGCACTCAAAAATCACTTCTTCCTCTCCGTCAATCAAGGTTTTTGCATCTCCACACACAACAACACGAAAGCACACTATTTTGTAGAAATAAAAGAAGCGGAAATATGCGACGTGCCCCATATAATCATACCTCAAGGCAATTTTACATGTGAAATTTTTGAAGAAACCGACCTCAACGCCGCCCTCAACAAGTATACAGCACACGAACACTATCTCGCTGGCAATATTCTCATATTTAATGATGTCTTGGAGCATACAATCACTCATAAGCCCGTCCCCTTTGAAGTGCAACTCATGCTCCCCAGTGCTTTGTAAAATCGAAAAACTGTTTTCTTTTTTTGTGGGGGAGGAAGGGGGAAACTTTTGCTGGCGTCAAAAAATTTCCCGCTTGACTTTAACAATAATCTTTTTTACCACCTCAAAAGCATATATTGCATAAAAGGAGAATCCCCATGAAGGTAAACATCACTTATTGCGGCGCGTGAAACTACGCCCCAAAAGCAGCCAGTTTGGCTGAAAAAATACAAAAAGCTTTTGACATACAAGCTCAAGTAACCGCAGGAACTAACGGCGTTTTTGACGTGCATGTCGATGACAAACTTGTCTACTCAAGAGCATCTACGGGCACCTTCCCAGACGAAGACGCGCTCATCGACGAGCTACGCAAGCAATATACATCGTAAAATCTTAAAAATAATACGACACAAAGTGCGCCTCACCTCGTGGGTAGGTGCTTTGTCATGCTTCAAGGCATTTAAAAAAACAGATGAGGGGAAGATTAAAGGAAACGCTGATTTAATCGAATTTTTGTTCTTTAACAAGGAAAGCGAATTTCGAGAAGCACGCGGTATATTAGACATATATAAGTGTTTCGCGAGATGAGCTTGATGCAGTTAAAGGGCAAAAAGGCATTTAATCAGCGTTTCCTAAAAAAATCTTCCCCTCATCTGATTCTTACATTACCTCTGCCCAAATACCTCCTGCGCATATGACAAACTTAAACGCTTCATAACAAGACCTGCATCCCCCTCCTTAATCGCTTCAAGGCAGTGTTGCAAATACAATGACCACTGCGCAATGAATACAGGCACACGCTCCTGCGCTAGAGGAGGCGTTCTTCTCTGTGTGCTCTCCGGTGCCGGAGATTTTTCCTTAAGGGGAAGCTCTTGGACAAACAATGCAGCAAGAAGGGATGGCGCAGGCGATTCTGGTGCAGCTGATACAGACTCAGATACAGGCTTTAAGGAGGAAAAGGACTTTTGCAATAAGACTTTGTGCTTTTTTTGCAAAAGCTTGTCCGCTTCCATGAATGCCGCCCCCGTGGCATAACACACATTGCCGCAACACACATGCGCCAAAAGCTCTTCCGCCTGCACAGGAGAAAGCGCAGTATCCAACAGACGTTCATACAATGAGAGAATTGTCTTGTCTTTGTCCACAAGGCTCGCATTCACACGCACGCGATTTGCTAAAATTGCTTCGATAATGGCATCACGCATCGCAGAATCAATACCCCCAAAAGCGTGTACGCGACGTATTGCCTCAAGAGGGTCATATTGCTCCCCATCTGCGCAAAGCTGAATGATACTCCTATAAAATTGACATTTCGCTTCTATAGCTTGCGCATCTGTCGCATTCTTGCGCAACATCTGACGTGCAAGGGCAAGGTTCTTTACCTCGTATGCGTCGGTATCGTCAGCACTAGAGGCTTGCAAAACTTTTGCATCATAATGTCGACTCCAAGCCTCACTGCGTGCGTCGATATGTTCACGGCGCAATGCCGCCTCTGCCTCTGACTGCGCAGAAAGGGCGACGGCCTCTTGCCCGCGGGCAAGGCGCTCTTCCACAGTCTGCCGGCTGGCAACATCAAGGAGCATGCCGTGACTTTGCAATCCATGTGCGACAGCGTCGAACTCTCCTGCCTCAATCCCTCGTACAAACACAGCATACAGGGCTTCTATGACGGATTGTTCCTCTAAGGCTTCGGCCTCATGGGGAGACAGGCCTTGCAAACGCGCCTTTTCTCTGGCGGCGGCCATAATTTGTTCCAAGGATTGCCCGCTTATGCCATCATCGAGCATGTTTTCATAGAGGATTTCGCGGTTCTCTGCCAGCACGGAATCTTGCAAAGCAAGAGCCGCCGCCTGTTCCTGCGTATCTGCGTGGGATTTTGCCCATGCGCTATAGACGCGATTTTGTCGCTGCGCCAACGCCTCAAAATCGCGTTTCTGTTGCGGCGTCATTCTACGACTGCCTTCTTCCATATGTCGTGTATACCACGATTCATATTCCGAACACGCGCACGCGCCTTCCTCTCCCTTGCGCTGTTTCATCTCTTTTTGCCATTGCAAAAATGCCGACTGCATGCGTCGCGCTGCCGCACGCCCTTCACGACAATAGGGCACTGCGTCATGCGAACACGGGCTCTTCTCACCAGCTGCTCTTTTTTGCATAATGTCCCCCTTATTATTCCATCAGTTTACCAAATGTTGACGCGGTATCGTTCAAACCCTTAAGCAAGGATGTCGTGCTCTTGCCAATAAGAGGCGTGTATGATTGCGTGGGGATATAGCTCTGACTGAGACGATCCGTTTCTGCCTCTGCTGCTTGCTGCCGATAGTTCCACGCCTCTACGCGCTTGTTATAGTCCTGCCATGCGCCCTGCTCGCGCAAATGAAAGGCATCAATTTCGCCTTTTTCTGCCGTATCCAAGTTCAAATCAAGATTTGAGCCGGCATCCACCACGGCGCCTGAGGCTGATTGTAGGGCGCGTTGTTGGCCTATAATCTGTTGTGCTTCTTGTCTTTTGCGCACAGAATTGTCATAGGCATCCCTTTTCAAAGCGCGTCCTTCTTCTTCTACGCGTTCTGCATTTGTTTCTGCTATCTTGGCATTGTATTCTGCCATGTCTTGTTGGTATTGTGCTTGCGCACGCGCTGCCTGCTCTTCCTGCTCTGCCGCTTGACGCTGCGCTTCTTGCTGCTCGTATGACGCATACACCGAAGCTGCTGTACTTGCCACAGCTGTGACTGCGCCAATAATGGCCATAGTCGTCGTTCCCACTGCCATATTATAACTCCTTGTGAAAAATGCTCTCAGTATGCCGTGCCCCAAGCCGCCTATAAAGCGCATCGCAAGGCTTTGAAACAGGCGACGAATATTGCACACGCACGGCGCCACGCTCCTTAAGCGCTTTCTCCGCTTCGCGCAACAATCGCAAGACCGCAAAAGCACCACGACTTTGCGTTGCCACATAGAGCGCATCCAATGTAGCAATGCGCTCTTTATTTTTATGGAAACAAGGCGTTATTGTAAATGATGCATAGGCGCATAAGGCTCCCCGTGCATCCCATCCTGCGCTAATATGCAACATATCAAGGCTCTCAAGTTGGCGGTATTGCGCTTCGTCCAAGGTGTATTTTTGCGCCCCGTACAAATCAGCCTCGACCTCATCCCAATGCGCTTGCGCCATTTGCGGTACAAGGGGCGCAATGGTATCAAAACAGACTGTCGAATATGTCAGCATGACTATTCCCCCATGTCTATATCCATAACAAGTGCTCCTATAGTGAAGGGCACGGGCCTGTCTTGCACAATCCACAAGGCAGTATTCCCCGTTTGACTGCCGCCGCACGTAAAATCCACATCGCCGCTGAAGGGCGGCACAGCCTCACCCCAACGCTCCGGAACAAAAGGGATTTCATACAGTTCAAGCTCGTTGATACCGCCGGCGCTCAGCGCGCTGTCTGTAATAGGCGTATTGCCAAGAGGCGCATTACTCACGCCGTATTTGCCGCCTACAGAACTGTGCAAACGGATCTTACATTGCCCATAACCCCGACGCTGACCTAAGGATGTGCCTGTCCCCAAGTCCCCTTCCGACGGCAAGGGCGACAGGCGCGACGTATAAGGCAAACCCACATGCACAACACTTGCGGGATAGGGCAA
>CAYJHT010000037.1:0-10787 GCA_964369615.1 uncultured Desulfovibrionaceae bacterium | reverse complement strand
CTTAGCGAAAATCAAATTCGAGCGCTGATTGAAGTTCGTCACAAGGGGAAAATCGACAACGCTACATACTGCGCCCTCAATAATCTTGGCGCAAACGACAAAAAGGCGCGCAAGGAGCTTGCTGATTTATGCAAAAAAGGCATTTTAGTAAAACACAGCAAACACCGCTGGACAATTTATACGCTGACAAGCTCTATCGCCCTTCTATCGCCCTCCTTGTCGCCCACAGAAAAACAAGCCCAAAAACAATTGCAACTACCTGTTGTAATTGATAATAATGTGCATGGAGATGCTGCCGAGGAACAACTCGGCACGAGTTCTACCGCCCTTCTATCGCCCCCTGTCTCGCCCACAGAAGGACAAGCTCTCGACGATGCACAACTTTCTGTTATTTTTGATAAAAATTACAATAAGTGTGGTGCTGAGGAACAACTCGGCACAAGTTCTATCGCCCCTCTATCACCCACTCTATCGCCCTCCCTGCTGCATACAGAAGAACAAGCTCTCGACGATGCTGCACAGCAGGCATTGTTGGGCGCACGCAAGTCAGAAATCATGACTCGTATTGTGGCAGAGTGTGCCAAAAACCCCCGCACAGTAAAAGAACTTGCCCTCATCACACAGCTATCAGTAAGGACATTGAAAGCATCATTTCTTACACCTCTTTTGCGCGAGAAAAAGCTCAGTTTTTTGTATCCAGACAAGCCAAACCACCCACAGCAGGCATATATCGTGCCTGACAGCAAAAGCCACTAAGGGGCATACATGAAACTCAAATTTAAAATACAGGCATTTCAAACGGAGGCCGTATCGGCAGTGGTGGATTGCTTTGCAGGGCAGCCGCGACATATGGGGACAGCCTACACCATTGACCCGGGGGTCATGAAGGTCAAGGAAGTACAGAAAGGCAGCTTTATGCACTTGCTTGAAAACACGCAAAACGACGGATTGGGCATCAAAAATGCGGATATTCGCATATCTGCCCAAGGTATCCTTGCCAATATCCAAGGCGTCCAAGGGCGTCATTGTCTGCATATATCAAAAGAACTTGTGTCAAGTATACCGTCTGCCCTCAACCTCGACATTGAAATGGAAACGGGCACCGGTAAAACATATTGCTATATCAAAACAATTTTTGAGCTGTATAAGCACTATGGCTGGAGTAAGTTCATTATTGTGGTGCCAAGCGTTGCTATACGCGAAGGTGTGCGCAAATCCTTTGAAATGACGGCAGAGCACTTTACGCAAAGCTATGGCGAAAGCGCCAGCTTTTTTGTATATAGCTCCAAGCAGTTGGAAACCATAGAGAGCTTTTCGTCGTCTGCGGGCATAAATGTCATGATTATCAATGTGCAAGCCTTCAATGCCACGGGCAAGGACGCGCGGCGTATTTATGAAGAATTGGACGAATTTAAATCACGCAAACCCATTGACGTCATAAGTGCCAACCGCCCCATCCTCATATTGGACGAACCCCAAAAAATGGAGGGCAAAAAGACACTAGAGGCGCTCAAACTCTTTGCGCCACTCTTTATACTGCGCTATTCTGCCACCCACAGGACGACACATAACAAAATATTTCGCATAGATGCCCTCGACGCTTATAATCAAAAGCTTGTCAAAAAAATTGCCGTGCGCGGCATTGGTGTTCGTGGTCTTGCGGGCACGAGTGCCTATTTGTACTTAGATTCCATTGAGACCTCAAAAAAAGCCCCTGTGGCGCTTTTGGACGTGGAAGTCAAGCAGGCAAGCGGCACCATTAAACGCAAGCTTTTTCGCATAAGTAAGGGGGATGATCTCTTTGTGAAGTCAGGCAACCTTGACCAATATAAAGATTTTATCGTGTCCAATATTGACGCGCGGGATGATACCATAGAATTTACCAACGGCGTCACCCTCACAGCCGGCGATGTGGTGGGTGATGTGAGTGAAAAGGCATTGCGACACATTCAAATCCGCGACGCCATCCGCGCACATTTACTCAAGGAACAGCAGCTCTTTGAGCAAGGCATAAAGGTGCTGACGCTTTTCTTCATTGACGAGGTGGTCAAATATCGTGACTACAGCCGTAACGATACCATGGGAGAGTACGCGCGCTTGTTTGAAGAAGAGTATGCGCGTCAGGTGCAAGACTTCTTGCAACACACGCTTCCCGTAGGGCACGAGGCTTATCGTGAGTATTTGGGGAATATTGACGTCGCCGATACCCACAAGGGCTACTTTTCCATTGACAAAAAAACAAAGCACTTCGTTGACCCCGCACTGGATGGTCGCGGAGAAAACAAGGGACTTGGCAAGAATAAGGAAGATTATACACTTATTCTCAAGGATAAAGAGCGCTTGCTCTCCTTTGAAGAGCCATCACGCTTTATTTTTTCGCACTCCGCCCTGCGTGAGGGCTGGGATAATCCCAATGTCTTTGTCATTTGCATGTTGAAACAGAGTGACAACACCATTTCGCGCCGACAAGAGGTGGGACGAGGCTTGCGCATAAGCGTCAATCAGCAGGGCGAGCGTATGGACAATCCCGCCACAATTCACGACGTCAACATTCTTACTGTGGTGACGGGTGAGTCTTACACGGAATTTGTGACAAATTTGCAACGCGAAATCAGCAACACCCTCTCTGCACGTCCACAAAAGGCCAATGCCGCTTTCTTTGTCGACAAAAAAATATTCGGCAATGACGGTACAGAAGTAGTCATCACTCAAGATATGGCGGAAAAAATTCAGGCGTGGCTCGTGCTCAATGACTATAAAGACTCGTCTACGCACATCATCACACCGAAATACCACAATGCCGTGGCTACAGGCGGCCTTGGCGCGCTTCCGGCTGCACTGGTATCATGCTCAGACGGCATCGTCGGTCTTATTGATAAGCTATTTAATCCCAATGCCGAAGTGGGCACCGGTGACGGGCGTAAAGACAAGCAAAACTTGCTGAATGCAGAAAATTTTTCAAAAAAGGAATTTCGCGAACTTTGGGAGCGTATTCATCACAAAGCCGTCTATCATGTGGACTTTGATTCTGCGGAACTTGTGAAGCACGCTATTAAGGCCTTGGACGCATCGCTCCTTGTGACCCCTTTGCAATATGTCATACAAGCCGGCGTTCAGAATACGCACGTCACCGACGAGGCTTTGCAAAGCGGCAGTGCATTTACCGTATCAGAAACACAAACTGAACTGCATCAAGGCTCTGTGCATTCCGGCGTGCCCTATGACTTGCTGGGCAAAATATCAGAATTTACGAAGCTCACGCGGCAGACAGTTACAGAGATTTTACAAGGTATCAAACTCGATACCTTTGGCAAGTTCGCACAAAACCCGGAGCACTTTATCACTGCCGCCTCCCAGATTATCAACGAGCAAAAAGCCTCGTGTATTATTGAGAAACTCAGTTATGACTGTTTGAATGAAACATATGACTTGGATATTTTTTCAAAATCCCAATTGCGGCAAGATTTCAGCAAAGCAGGGGAGAAGTTGCAAAAGCATATTTACGATTATGTTGTGACCGACTCAAAGCTTGAGCATGAATTTGCGCACAAGCTGGACAGTGAAAAGCATGTTGTTGTGTATGCGAAGCTGCCCCGTTCCTTCTTTATCCCCACCCCCGTGGGGAACTATAATCCTGACTGGGCCATTGCTTTCACCGAAGGCAGTGTTAAGCATGTGTACTTTGTGGCAGAAACCAAGGGGAGCTTGTCGAGTCTTGCCATTCGCGGTATTGAAAGCATGAAAATCAGCTGCGCTAGAAAATTCTTTGACGCCGTCAACGATATGATGCAGGCAAAAAATGTCAAATATGATGTAGTCACAAGTTACAGCACGCTCATGGATATTGTGGGGAGAAACCCATCATAGTGGTGTGACTGTATGGAGAGTACAAGGAGAAAGACGCATGGATACACGGGAAAATATTAAGGAAAAATATCAGGCTTTTCGTGAAAAATGAGAAGACTCACACAGTTTAGCTCAGTATATCAAGAGCATTATGCCTTTGAAAATAGAGTCAACTCGTATTGTGAAGGAAATATTTCTCAAGAGAAGCAAGCGCTTATTATCTCATCCTGTGATGCTCTTATCCAGTTATATAGAATGATATATTTGCTTGCTTTGGACCCCAAGCTTGAGACGAAGCTCGACGAGATCGGAAACGTAGAAGCTGATTTCCTCAGAAACATTGAAAATAATCGTGTTTTTCAAGTTATTGAGATAATCCTTATGGATTCTTCTGCGACTACTGAACAACAAGAGGAAACAAAAAACAATGTTATGACATTACTTGAAGATGATAGTGTAGGCAAGGGGCCATGCGGCGGACTCATTGTGGGCAGGAAAAAGGTTTTTCCATGCATTTAAGTCGTTCTTTGGGCTTTGCAATTAGCTGCAAAGGACAAGCGTTAAAGAGGCATGCCGCTTTTTTGGTGAGGACTGAGTTTTTGTAGGAAGCTCTCTTCCTACTCGGCATTGTACCGTTATCGTGTGTGGAAAGGTAGAGTCTTTCATGGGGATATTACGCGAGGAGATGCAACGAGCTTGAGCGGCAAGCAAATTCTTTTCGTTTTTGCACAAAACAATGGCTGTGACACGGTTAGCGTGAATATTTTCTTGTGGATGCACACGCCGCCTCAAAAATATTTTCCTTCATACTGTTTCACAATTAACCACAGACTGTCATTGGGAAAAGTAGTATAGGGGTAGTATAAAATAAGGTAGTACAAGAAAAAGGGTTTACGATTTGCATCGTAAACCCTTGAACTTTCTGGCTCCCCAGCACGGACTTGAACCGCGAACCTAGTGATTAACAGTCACCCGCTCTGCCTATTGAGCTACTGAGGATCGAGTTGTGCTCATCAGCACGAAAAGAGTTGTATGTTATTCAGCCGCAAGCGTCAAGCTTTTTTTTGAAAAAAAATTACTTTTTAAGGAAAAACTTAAAAACACAAATAAAAACAAAACTCTATCAAAGATGCACTCAATTCGCAATGCGATCAAGTACCTCTTAAAATTAATGAGACGCCAGAAAATGTACTAGAGTCTTGTGTAATTCTTGTGGGTCGATAGGCTTTGCAACGTGTCCGTCCATGCCGGCATCGTTACAGCGACGCTTGTCTTCGAGCATAACGTTGGCGGTCATAGCGATGATGGGAAGGCCATGCACATGAGGCAGGGGGAGCGCGCGAATATGTTTTGTAGCCGTGAGGCCGTCCATAATGGGCATTTGTACATCCATAAAAATAAGGTCATACACATTGTCCGTCGCGCATTGAACAGCTTCTTGACCATTCTCCGCAAAGGTAATCTCAAGTTCATACTCTTCCAGCATGGCGTTGACAATTTCTTGGTTAATCATATTATCTTCGGCTATAAGTACCCGCTTGCCACGCAAACGCGCCGCTATTTCCTCGGCACTTTGAGAATCGCTCATGCCTTCTTGACTTGCACCTTGTGAAAGAGCATGGGCATCTTGAGGCAAATGAGCATCTGTGTCGGACAGGGTCGCTGTCGCTACATCTGTGGGAACGTCCACGGTGAACGTTGTTCCCTTACCAAGCTCCGACGTGAGCGAAATCTTGCCACCCATAAGCTGCACAAGACGCTGGCTAATGACAAGGCCAAGACCTGTACCGCCAAAACGACGCGACGTGGATGTGTCTGCTTGCATAAAAGGCTGAAAAAGCTTGCTTACTTGCTCTTCGGAAAGGCCGATACCCGTGTCTGTCACACTAAAGCGCATGCTCAGCTGGGTGGCAGACTCCCAAGAAATTACACGGACATCCAAGGATACACTGCCCTCTGAGGTGAATTTGATGGCGTTGCCAAGTAAATTTAAGAGGATTTGGTTGATACGTTCCCTGTCTGCCACAATGTACTCTGGTACATCGTCTTCAATTGTAAAGTTCAAGGCCAAATTCTTCTCTTGTGCTCTGAAGGCCATTATTCCCTGGACTGCGTCAAGGCTCGTGCGAACATTGAAGGGGATCAGGTCTAAGTCCATTTTGTTGGCTTCTATTTTGGAAAAATCCAAAATATCATTGATAATCCGCAAAAGTCCTGAGGCGGAAATGCTGATTTTATTTAGATAATCTAGTTGCTTATCGTTTAAATTGCTCTTGTCGAAAACATGCAAGAAGCCTAAAACCGCATTCATGGGAGTGCGGATCTCGTGACTCATGGTGGCAAGGAAGTCGGTCTTGGCGCGGGTAGCAGATTCGGCAGCGTCACGCGCTTCGATAAGTTCTTCTTGCGCGCGGCGTATGTCTGTCACATCAAGCGCCCACACGATGGTCACTTTTTCATCGTGGCGATTCGTGTAGAGCGCAGTAATAAGTAAATGCTGCACATCACCGGAAGGGGTGCGAATGCTAAAGGGCATGTCATAGACTTTCTTGGAATTACGCACACAAGCAGCAAGGCCTTTCACATCTCCTGCAATCATGGAACTGCCATCGGGAGCCAAGCCGCCAATTTGCAATCCGGCCATCTGTTTTGCCTTTGTATTGCAGTAACGGATTTGGCCTTGCGTGCTAAAGAAAACACCAACAGGACTTTCATCTAGAATTTCATGGAGGTACTGTACTTCATCAGCCAATTGCTGCTGCAAATCGTGCAGGCGTGTAATATCAGAATTAAGACTTACGGTCGCACGAACGCGACCGCGCTCGTCAAAAATAGGCGTCTGGATGCATTCAAATGTACGGGCTTTTCCGTTTCCATCAATAAAAGAAAAAGCACTGCTCGCTTTTGATCCAGAACGAATGACTTGCCTGCGTGTATCTACAAGTTCTTCCAATGTTTCCGGAGACATAATGTGTCGCATGCTCTCAAAATGCTGGTCATTACTTCCTTCCAATTCTCCAAAGACACGCAGGGCGGACGCGTTTGCCATGGAAACAGTGCCATCAAGCTCGTGTACCATGACAAGGGCGGTTAAGCTGTCCAAGATTTGTCGCAAGTGCGCATTATGGCTTTGGGTGAGCGAAACTTCGACGCGATGTTTGTGCGCGGAGACGTCAGTGCCAAGCAAGACAAGGGTATCTGGTCGTTCGTTGGGCAGAACGCTCCATTGAATATAAATTTTTTCAACATCTTCTGTGGTAAATTCGCCATGGACAAGCGCTGTGGCTTGTGACGGCGACATAAGCAATAGTGGAATAACAAAGGATTCATCCGTGCTTACAAGGTCTTGCAATTCTGCCATGTCCATATTTTCCATCCATCGGAAAATATTGATATTTTTACCGTTGTCGCTCCATCCCATGCGATCACACAAGGGGATGTTGGCATATATTACAGCACCAAAGGGATTGAGCACCATAAGCAGGACATTGTCTGTATTGAGGACGGCATCGGTAATATTTTTGTGATAATCAAAATCCTTACGCATATCAAGAATGTAGAAGATAAAGAGTAGGAGAGCCACAAGCATGATGAGCATGACCCCTACGGAGAAATACATCATGGAGTCAATTTCTTCTCTGGCAACGCTCTCTGGCATGACAGTTATAATGCTCCAACCGCTCAAGCCGATGGGGGTCGCTACGAGGTAGTTTCTGATGCCGTTAAAATATAGTGGTTTTGCAAGAAATTCGCGCGTATATATAGCAGCGTCCATATCTTCCGGGTTGTATTGAGGATTTTCTCTGTGCAATGCGTCAAAAAGAGTGACATTTGTGTTTGTGGACTCAGTCAGCAAGACGCCTCTTCTGTCCATATAATAATCTTTTCCCGTTGGGGAGAGCTTTCCATCAGTGTTTTTCGCGACAAAATGCAAATTATCTACACAATCAAGAACAATGAGTGCGCCAATCACGAAGCCTTTCTTGCTCGTTATGGGGACTGAATAGGAAACTGTGGGCTTAGGATAATTGGCAGTGGTGAATATATCGGAATAGACTTGTTTTCCTTGTAAAATCATATCAAAGCGCGGTCGCTTTGATATGTCAAGCGTCTTGCCAGCAATATTTTGACCAAGTCCTACAGTGTCTACGATGATAACATCCATCCACCCAACTTTTTTAGCATATTGTGCAAGAAATGTACGTTTTATGTCGATGCTTACGCGCTCGTTTGTAATAATGGGATTTTTGGCGACATCTTGCAAGGCACGCAAAGCATTTGTCATGCGCAACTGCGCAACTTCAGCAGCATGAACACTGGTATTCACAAGAGAATTGCGCAAATCATCTCGTAACATTTCGCTCAAGCGCGAGACATACAAATAGCCTACACCAGAAAGGAGAAATGGTACAAGGCACAAAATCAAAAGAACACTGGTGAGACTCACCTTACGCTTAGCCACAGAAAACATGTAAAATCCTTCAAAAGGCGTTTGAAACTCAAAGGCGTGAAAGCCAATGCGCTTACACTCCTTAATAGCGCACCATAGTACACACTATACTAACGACAGTCAAATGTCTGCGGTGTTTTTTTCGCGGCAAAAAACTTGCCCTTAAAGCGAAATAGCGGTAAGAAGAGACGACATTTATAAATTGTGCACTTGTAGATCACAGCTAGAGCACCTAAATAATGAAAAAGCACGAACTTCTCGAGGACTTTCCATGGCGCAGAGTATTCGCAAAATTTGTACCTTGTTTATCATCCTTTCCCTTTCTTTCACTGGACTCTTTGTTTATTGGGGTCTTACGCGAAATAGCGACTTTGCCGACTATGAAGAAAATGTCAATAAAACTATAGCTCTTGGCAATGAAATGCGCGCAAGCCTTGTCCTCCAAGGAAATTATGCACGCACCCTTGTCATAAAAGGACACGACACTCATATTGAGCAAAACTTGCAGCTCATTGACGCACAGCACAAGGGCGAAGAACCACGCCCCTTAGAGTCCCAACTCTATGCTGGTGTCAAAATTTCCATAAAAAAAATTATTGACATATTGCAAATACCAGAAAACATAAAAGAAAAACTGCATAGGGCTTATAAAGACCTCACCAGTATCGCCACGAGAGATATGCAGGCCGTGCGCCTTGCTCAAGGATATTACCTCGACGCCACAGGCATCTATTCCATCAGGGGAGAGCCAAATCCCGCACAAGCACGCGAACTTGTCTTTAGCACAGAAGCAACGACGCGAATAGTTGCCCTCAACAATGAATTTGCAATGATAAATGAGGCGCTCCTACATGATCTTGCAGCAAAAAAAGCACAAGCACACATGGAGTTTAACTACAGCATGTTCGCAGCATGCTTAAGTTTTTTCTTAGCACTTATCCTCTTTGGCGCTCTGAGCTTGCGCGGGGTTGGATCTTCTCGGCTCATGACAACCTATGTGCTCATCATGCTCTGTCTTATCGTTCTCATAGCAGGACCTAGCACCATGGTATTCAAAAGCCTTGAACCATTTGTCCAAGAAACAAATGTCGCGCGCATAGAAGGCATGGCGCGAGTAGCAACACATGACTTGCATGAAAAGATAAGCAATGCCAAAGATTTTCTCTCTGTTGTTGCACGCAATCCGGAACTTATACAGTTCATGACCTACTACAGAGCAAGTCCGGCATATATGGAAGAAAATGCCCGAAAAATTGAAGCCATTGAACGCATCTTCGCTAATGTAGAAATACATTATGAAAATATTTCTTCCCTCTCGCTCATAAGCCTTGACCGTGCCCCCCTTCTCAGCACAGGCAGGTCCCTTCTTGACTGCGCAGCAGCGCTAGATTCCAAAGCCATGCTGGCACTTATGGACGGCGAAGCGCAAGTCGTTTCTCTTGGTGGCGCCGCGTCAAATGCCGCATCGCAAAGTATGCAAGAAAATACCAACGCAAGCTCTCCTCATGCAGGACTTGCCGTAGCTGTCCCTGTTTTTCGACAAAATTCTAACACCGTTGTGGGTATCATCATGGGCACCATGTGCAATAGCAGTGCCCTCAGATTATGGCGCTCTCGTATCATCGCTGAGAAAGGTATCGTCGCTTTTGCCATGGACGAGCACGGAGAAAGGTTGCATTTCATAGGGGATACGGAAACAAATAATGCTATTAACGTGCCAGAAGGACTCAAATTCTTTATACAAGAAGGCAACGAAGGACTCTATTCCACAGAGAGTATGAACTACTATGTGGCGCGTACAGCGAATTTTAACTGGATTATCGTCATAGGCTCAAGCACCGTCCTTGTGCAACAAGATGTGCGCTATATTATGGCAGATACCATACTTTATACAATACTCGCCATTCTCGTGGGTATCATGCTTATTTCCTTGCCACTCCAACAACTCACAGGCCGTTTGCACCGTTCTCTTGAGCGCCTTCGCGGCCTTATCAAAGAAACAGGTATGTTCACATGGGAATATAATTTTAAAACAGAAACTATTTCATTTAATGAACAACTCGTCGCAATGCTTGGCTACAATATAAACTCTCACGCGCTCACACAACCCCGTCAATGGCTCATAGCGACCGTCCACCCCGAGGATTGGCCTCTCTTACAGCAAACAAAGAAACGAAAGGACGCAAAGCAGAATGTCCACATCGAAATTCGCATAAAAACTGCCTCTCACGACTGGATTTGGGTCATGCTTCTCGGTTACAATGAAAAGGACGGTGGACATAGCAACGAAGACATTATGGTCGGCACTGGCTACGATATAACTGCTAGAAAATTGATGGAACAAACAGAAAGCGAGGCAAAACAAAGCCTTGAACGACTGGTGCGCCTGCGCACGCACGAACTGGAAGAAAGCCGCAACCAAGCAGAGGCCGCCTCAAAAACAAAGAGTGAATTTCTCTCCACCGTAAGCCACGAAATTCGTACTCCCATG
>CAYJHT010000036.1:0-11149 GCA_964369615.1 uncultured Desulfovibrionaceae bacterium | reverse complement strand
GGGGAAACTTTTTTTTCCCAAAAAAAGTTTCCCCCCAAGTGCCTTTTAGAAAAAACTATTTAAATTGCAAATAGTTTTGTAAAAGGCCGATCAGGTCATAGCGCAGGTCTTCGTCTTGGATGGCGAAGTAGATATTTGCGGTGAGGTATTCTGCCCAATCGCCTGCGTCGAAGCGTTTTCCGGACATTTTTACTGCGAGCATGCCTTTGTCTTTTGCGAGTGCTTGGAGGGCGTCGGTGAGCTGTATTTCTCCGCCGTGTCCGGGGGTAGCTTTTTCGAGATAGTTAAAGATATCAGGTGTGAGTACATATCGTCCGACGATGGCAAGGCGTGAGGGTGCGTCTTCTGTTTTTGGTTTTTCTACCATGTCATTGATGCGGAAGACGCCGGGGGAGATCTCTGTGCCATCGATGATGCCGTAGCGTGAGACCTTGTCTTGCGGAACTTCCATGACGCCAATGACGGGCAAGTTTTCAGAGCGCGCGACTTCCATGAGTTGTTTGATGCCGGGTGTTCCGCCAAACATGAGGTCATCGCCGACCATGATTGCGAAGGGTTCGCCGCGCACAAGTTCTTTGGCACACAGGACTGCGTGTCCGAGGCCGAGTTGGCGTTTTTGGCGCACAGACATGATATTGACCATTTCCGCAACTTCACGCACCATGGCAAGCTTATCTTCTTTGCCGGCGCGTTGTAGGACATCTTCGAGTTGCAAGTTGTAGTCAAAGTGATCTTCAATCACGCTTTTGTCACGGTTTGTCACAAAGATAACGTCGGAAATCTTCGACTTAATGGCTTCTTCTACAACATATTGGATGACAGGTTTGTTATAGATGGGAAGCATTTCTTTGGGAATATTTTTGCTGGCTGGCAAGGAGCGTGTGCCCCATCCTGCCACAGGAATCACAACTTTACGAAGATTTTGCATGAAAAAGATCCTTTGGTCTGGTAAAAAGTTTACTGTAATGCTGTTTGTACTGTTTCTGCCAAAAGTTCCGCATAATTGCGAACCTTTGTAATATCTTCGCCCTCTACCATCACGCGACAGAGGGCTTCTGTTCCCGAATAACGCAAGAGTACACGCCCGCGATTTTGCAGTTCGTCTTCTACGCGTTTCACAGCCTCACCTATGGCTGGTACTTCTTCAAAGGGGCGCTTATTTTTCACGCGCACATTGAGCAGTTCTTGTGGGAATGGTGAAAGCAGGTTTGCAAGCTCGGACAGTGGGCGCTCCTTTTCTTGAATATAGCGCAAAATCTGCAAAGCGGCAAGTAATCCGTCGCCTGTTGTACTATATTGTCTGAAAATAATATGCCCTGACTGTTCACCGCCAAGCATCGCACCGGAATTTCTCATACTTTCCATGACATAGCGATCCCCTACAGGGGTGCGCAAAAGTGATCCGCCGCGTTCGTGCATAAAAATTTCCAAGGCCATATTACTCATAACCGTAGCGACCAAGGTATTTTGGGGCAATTCGAAGCGTTCCATCATGGCTTGTGCGCACATGGCCATAATTTGGTCACCGTCCAGAATCTTTCCTTTTTCGTCAACAACCATGAGTCTATCGGCATCGCCGTCGAGTGCAAGGCCTATATCTGCGCGTACTTCTCGCACCTTTGCGGCGACGCGTTGTGGGAAGAGGGAGCCGCATTGGTCGTTAATATTTGTTCCGTTTGGTTCTGTGCCTATGCATACAACTTCTGCCCCGAGTTCTTGTAGGGCAAGGGGAGCCACTTTGTAGGCGGCGCCGTTGGCGCAATCGAGCACGATGCGCAAACCGTCAAGGGTCAAATGTGTGGGAAAGCAGCTTTTTGTATAGACGATATAGCGACCGCCTGCGTCTGGAATTTTTGTAGCGCGCCCTACGTCTTTATCTTGAGGATATGTCCATCTTTCTGTGTCTAAAACCATACGGCTGATAGCATCTTCCACATCGTCCGGCAGTTTGAAGCCTTGGGCATCGAAAAACTTTATTCCGTTATCATAATAGGGATTATGCGATGCGGAAATCACGACGCCAAGATCTGCGCGCATACTGCGTGTTAAAAAGGATATAGCGGGTGTGGGCAAGGGGCCTGTCAATATCACATGCATGCCTGCGGCACACAGCCCTGCCATCAGTGCGGCTTCAAAAACATAGCCAGACAAACGCGTGTCCTTGCCAATCACCACTTTGTGGGCATGCTGACCGCGGCGAAAATGTGTTCCTGCGGCAAGGCCTAGGCGCAAAGCCACGTCTGCCGTCATGGGATATGTATTCACCCTGCCTCGCATGCCATCCGTTCCAAAAAGACGCGCTGTCATATTCTACCTTTTATTGAATTTTTGTTATAAGTGCTTCAGTCGGTATGCCTTCTAGCACGGTCATGCCTTCTGGTAGCGCCAGACGGATCGGCACTTTCACGCTTTGTCCAACTTCAAGACCGGGCGGCGTCACGCTCACCACGGCTTGTTTAAGGTACGTAGCATTGCCAACAAGTGCCTCGGGTACTTCCACTGAGAATTGTACTATAGATGGTTCTATGCTGTATTCTTGTTTTTCTTTCGCATGAACACGCACGACGCGTTCAAGTGAGATACTCGCACGTTGACTTATAATGGTATATTTTACGCTAACTTCCTGCGGTGTTGTGCTGACATGCAAAGGTGTATCTAACGGAATCACTTGTGTATATGTGCCGGGACTGGCATTTGTATCGATACGCACAAAGACAGGAATATTTTGCATTTTTTTCAAAAGACCGGCAGGGCCGCGCACAAGGACATTGTTCGGGACAGCCACCATGTCCTTCAGTTTGATGGTGGAGCTATGGAAGGGGGACATGGTTTTTACAAGTACCTGCATATTATGCTCTTGTAAGTCATCTGCGACAATAACAAGGCGCGGCGGCATAATTTCCTGTACGTCAAAAGCACGCAAAGCTCCCACCCAATCTGGCGTTGTAAAGGGGATGACATTCTCTCCCTTATGGAGTTCGGCAAGGTCAACAACTTGGATAAGCGAGCTTGACGGCAGATTTTGTAACAAAGCCTCAGGCCCACGCAACCTCACACTTATTTTTCGCAAAAGGCCGTCAGTCACCACAAGGTGTGGCGGAATATTTTTATAATCCACGCGCAATTCAATTTGTATATCCACTCTTTCGCGCACAGTAAATGTGTACCAAAACAAAACAGCACACACAAGAGAGAAAAACAAAACAGGGATATGCACGCCTAAAATGCTATAACGCATTGCTCAATTCCTCCGTCAGGCGTGCAGCCGAAAGCGGCTTTGTGAGTACGCCGCGTTCTGCCAGTACAATTTCGCCGCGTTCTTCTGAAATAACAATGCACAAAGCGTCTGTTTCCTCAGTAATACCAAGAGCTGCACGATGTCGTGTGCCAAAAGTCTTGCCTTGTACGACTGCCAAGGGCAAGATACACGCTGCCGCACTAATACGCCCTTTGCTGATAATCACAGCGCCATCGTGCATAGGCGCCTTTGGATAAAATATATTGAAAAGGAGGCGATGCGACAAACGCGCATCCACACGCACGCCGTCTTGGCGAATCATATCCCCCAGGGCAATGGAGCGTTCAAGTACAATAATCGCGCCAATATGCAAGCGCGCCATTTCAACGCATGCCGACACAAGTTCCTCAAGCGAACTTTTATCAAGCGTAGATTTCTTCCAAAAATGCTTTGTCCCCATATCTCCCAAAGCGCGACGAATGTCTTTTTGGAACAAAATAACAACCACCAAAAAAATCGACCCCACAATATGACGCAAAAGCCACACCGTGGCATACAGACCCAAGAGCGAGGCCACCCCATAAAGCACAATGAGCAGGCCAAGACCAATAATAGCCGCCATCGCGCGGGTACCCTTGATCATCTGTATGATTTTATAAAGAAAAAAGGTGATAAGCGCGATATCAAGACCATCGCGCCAATCAAAAGCTCTAAGAATATCAAGCAAATCTACCATACGCATTCCTTACAACGCACACACTGCGTCAACGCATAGGTTAGCACATTCGATGCGCATTGACAAGAGGCGAAATATGGGCCTTTTAGCTGCTCTCACAACATCTCATGAGGGTTTTAAAATACTTGTGGGGGAATCGCTGCACAAAATGCATGCAGAGTTCTTAAAGGCAGAAGAATGAAACTATCGCTTTGTCAGCTTGGGGCCTATATACACAACCCTCGCTTTTATTTGAGACTGTGCTAGCCCTGCAATGTGGATGCGAAATTGTTGATTCTTGACCTTACCATGGAAGGGACAAAGAGTTTTTTTGCCATCTACCATGAACGATAGTTCTTCTTCAAAGTCTCGTTTTTCATCGTCTGAGGAACCAGAAAAATGTGCTTTTTCACCAGTGCAATACTTTTGGTAGAGTTCATGAAAATCTGCCTGAGGAGCTTTGGATAGCTCGTTAAGCTCCTCTAATCGTGTATACACGTCATTGGCAACATTTCTTGCAAAAGGAAAAGTCTGCAATTTTTTGAGTACATAATCTTCAAACTTTATATGTTGAAGAAAGATATTTGCCTTGATGATAACATTTTCCCACCTCTCAAAAGCGGGAAATTCTTCACTCAAATGTTTTTGAAGGTGTGTGATAGTATGAATATTGGGAACACTGACATCTATGGGCTCTTTTTCTACAATGCTGACAGTGATAGTTTTTTCGGTAAAGTTTGAATTTTCTATGCTATAGCACGCATTCTTCCCCTCTTTGATATGTATGCGTGCAGCGCATTCTCCCAAAGCTGTACAGCAAATATCCTGCCCATTTAAAAAAATACGAATGTTTACGTCCAAAACGCCATCTTCCGGAAGGGCAGGGGAGGAGCGATCAATGAGAGAGCGAATTTTTCGCTTTGTGTCAGGCGTACATTTTTTTTCTATGGCGCTGTAAAAGTTGACACCTAAAATACTACTGCCATACAGAGCCTCACGATGCAGATAAACGGTGTGCTGCGCATTTTTAATCATACTATGAAATCGAACCAGTTCTTCTATATTGACATGTAAATCGTCTGCACTTTTAATATTCTCGTTGAATGACATCTCGTTGAAGAAAAAGTTAGCCATAGCTATTCTCCCCAGCCGATAAGCTCGTCCAAATCTTTATCATGTTGGTCAAAAAAGCCGTCTGGCCACGAATCTATACTCCCATCACCCTTGATAGATATGCGTTCAATATTTGGTTCACCGTCCGCGGATAAATCTTTAAAAAAGTAAATTGCTACGTCATCCGGAGTAAGAATTTTATGTTTGACAGCCTTGCGGATACCATTTATGACATGATCGCTGTGGGTCTCCACCATGACTTGTGCTTTTGCTGACGCTACACTTGCTAAAAATCTTCCTATATACGATTGCCCACGCGGGTGCAAGTGAATTTCAGGATTTTCTACCATAAGCATCGCATGTGCCCCTATGAGTAATCCTCCCGTAATAAGCGCAAGGGTACTGCTGAGGCCAAATCCAATATTTTGTGGACGTACAAAACCAATAGCATCACTGACTGTGAGTCCAAGAGTTGCAAAGTTTGTTCTATCTACGGGCTGAATATCCATTGTAAAGCCGGGGAAAAGTTGAGCCATATGTGCGCGGACTTGACGAGCTAAATGCGACGGAACTCCATGATGGCAAAGCGCTGAATTTACCTGAAAACCAGCGTGTTCATACAAGAGCTTAATCGTGCGCTCACCTCGCGCGCCGCATGAGGAATATAAAGGAGAATAATCAAGGCTGTAGGTTTCTTGAGGCCCAAGTCTGTCAGCACCGATATAGGCTGAGTCGCGTAATAAGAACTGACACGCTCTGCTCAGCTTATCTCGTTCCAAAGCGTTTAGCAATTCGCCGGATGTAATAAAATGCTTTGCGATGCGTCCCGTCCCGGTGTCATGAAAAAAAGAGAAAGTATTTTTACCATCATCCATATCTAAAGTAATAGAAAAAGTCTCTTTAGCATGCTGTTTATTAAGAACATCTGTACTTTTTCCAATTTGTAGCATCTGTCCGTTAAGACATAGGAAGTGGCTATTCCTTGCCTCACACGCATCTTGATGTAACAAAGTAAGCGCTTGCATGGCAGTGCTTTTGCCGGAGGCATTAAATCCTGTCAGCACAGTCAAGGCTGGTGTTTCCAATGTTGTATCTTTAAAGCATTTAAAGTTTTTGATATTTATTGAATGTAACATTGCAATTCCTCGGGAAAGATATTTCTTATGAGGCTGAACCGTGCAGAAACATTTTTTACATCATTTGTACTATGTGTGATAGAATAATAAAATGTTTCATCATGAAAAAGTTTTAATAGATTTTCGCGACATTCCGCAGCATATGCCATACAAGCGTCCTCAGGAATACGTGCAAAAGCATAGGCAAGCACGTCAAACAAAGCAATATTGATAACATTTCGCCCCTCTTGTCCTTCCGCGTGCTTTCTAAACGCATGGATACCCCAAACGGAAAAATTATTCCGCATAGAGCGCAGGAAGTTCTTTTTTAATTCTGATTCTTGAAGAAGTGTAGGGTTGTTGTTTATTTTCGTGAGGACCTCAGCGAGAAAGGCATCCATATCTCCTTTATAGGCATCAATCGGGAGAAATTGAAATGCTAAAAACCTATTTATAACTTCACGGTCGCGCATGGATTTTGAGCTTAAACCGCCAGCAGTGGCTGTAAGAAAGGCTTCTGTTTCAGCAAGTTCTTTTAGCAAGCGTGTAGCTGCGCCTGAATATATACAATTTCGCATTTGCTGCCGTGTTAAAGGGGTACCTTCGTTTACACGCTGAAAAATATCAAATTTTGCTCTGTCGGGAACTTTTTCATCAAGCAGGTAGAGTATGAGCTGTGTGTCTTCAATTCTATTTTGGAGTTTTATACTTAAGTCTCTAAATTTTTTCCCCTTGAGCGCTTCGTGTTCACTTCCGACGTTATTCAAAGAAAACTCGTCATTAAGATAGCGTTGAATGGTCGTAAGGCGTTGCAAACCATCAATAACAATTATCCTTCCTTCAGAATCTTCTGCAAGATAGAACACGGGCAAGGGGATGCGCATGAGAATTGATTCAATAAGCTTGGATTGTTTATTTCTGTTCCAAACGAAACTACGCTGAAAATCAGGATCCATAACATAATGCTCTTTTTCCATTCGCCTATGAACATCATGGATGGTGCGCGTTTCTGAGCGTATAAGTAAACTATCAAGCGGATAGTGTGCCATGTCAATGTCGTAGGATGCGGCATCTTCTCCCTCGACATCTGGCTGCTGACTAGTACCCATTATTTCAAGATTCGTTTTTTCTTGCATGATGACCCTATGGAAGTTGAGTATGCTGTACGATAGTGAAAACTATGGATATGAAAACTCCTAAAGACAAGAGTATATTGATACAAACGCGAAAAGCCCACAAACATTTCTAACATCATTAAAAATGCTTTAGAAAAACAAAAAAGCCTTTAAGCCTCACGGGCCTAAAGGCTTGAATTGTAATGTTGGTTGCGGGGGCAGGATTTGAACCTACGACCTTCGGGTTATGAGCCCGACGAGCTACCGAACTGCTCCACCCCGCGTCACGAACAAGTTATATATAGGCACATTGGCATCGTCCGTCAAGCAAAATATGCAAAAAAAATGAAATAAATTTCAAAAACTTGCAACACACCCATATAACAACTCATTTTCAAAACTCAAAAAAGGGCTCCTTCGGAAAATGCCGTCTAAAAATGCCATAGATCTCAAAACGCAGGCGACATCACGGTCTTCTGATTGTGTGCACTATGCTCAACAGTATTTTCCAAAAGCTTTTGAGAGTGTGTCAAGTCTTTAAGTAAGACAAGGATGATTTGTGAGCTATTTGCATTTTAATTGGTAATTTCTCTCATATTCCCCATTAAAAAGCGCCAACTACCTAGTTAAACAGATGGTTTTTTTGAAGGGGGGTTTGGGGGACGTGTGCCCTTCAGGGTGAAACTTTTTTCCTAAAAAAAGTTTTCCCCCAAGAAAAAAAATAAAAGGAACAATGACGTGCATGCAGCCCACGGGGCAAAATTTTATGAATTTCGCTCCTTATATTGCTCCATGAGCAAGAAAGGAATGAGGATAAAAAGACCGAAAACTGCGACGCATGATGACTGCACAACAATCGCCCGCCGACCGTGCGCCCTGTAAAAGAAGGCATAGGCCGCTGCGAGGATAAGTTGGAAAATGAAACCAAGACCCACAAAATGCGGGCTCAACTCAAAGCGCAATTCCCCCTTGCTACTGTGCAAATCCTTCAGCGATAAGCTAAATGGGAAGAGCACGTGCGCAATATCCACAAGCAAGGTCTCCTTACTCCGACTCATCTTGTGCTCAAAACTGTGAATAGGCGCAAGCTCAGAAGGCAAAACTCCCGCATTCTTATATGCAAGCGCATGAATACGCTCCGCATCCGAAAAAACCACCGTCAAAAACAAAGGATCCATAATAAGCTTCAAGTCCATATTCGCAGAAGCATACTCAGGCGTCGGAATATATGTCAGAGTATAGTCTTTATCGTGCAAAAGGTAAACTCGCTCCTGCGTATCCAACAGCAAGCCAAGGTACTTTCTGTCCTTCGACTCCGCAATGACCATTTTTTTCGGCACAATCCCTTGCGCAAATGGCATCGCCTCCACGCGCAAAACATCGCTCTCACGCACAAGACGGAATGTCTTGCCCGCAGAATCGCTCACAAAGGTGCCGCCCTCAAAGGGCTTAAATGTACTAAAATTACCCCATACACCCTTGGCAGGAAAAACAAAGCCCTTGTCCTTCAAGGCCTTTGTGTATTGCAAAGTCTTCTCCTCGTCCACGCCGTTCGCGTCGCTGTCAATAAATTCTAGCGCCGTTTGCGTAAAACGTACTCTATCCGCCGGCAAGACAAGAGCGACCTGTCCGGGGTTTGCGTCAATAAGGGAATAGACCTTCTCCTTATAGACCTTCTCATCAAGAAGGCGCGAGGGCAGTTCAAAAACGCGACGCTCACTCTGAATAGCTCCCCTATCAAAGCTCTGTCCATGCAATGTCATTGGCAAAAGGCCGCGCAATTCCATATTTCTATAGTAGATAAAGGGCAATTTCGCCTCAAATTCATTGCGCGTAAAATAGTCCCCGTGTTCGTTCTTATACACCACATCCGCATGATGATTTTCAGATTTTGCCTCCGCCTTTGCATCACGGTCAAGAAGCTGCTCCGTGTAAATCATGCTATCATCAACGGGGCTGTAAAACAGATGCGTTTTATCTACAACTTTAATAAAGACAAGGTTGTAGACCATTGGCGCCACCCATGCAAAAAAGCATACACTCAGAAAGTACATACAAAAGGCTGCACAACGTGTTTTCATGCTACCCACCTATTTCTATAATCGTCTGCCGAAAGCGCAACACTCAAAAACATGCACGGAATAAGCGCGATAAAATAGGGCAATATGTCCGTGTAAAAACCTGTATTTGTATACATAAACAATGGAATGCACAGCCCCAAGCACACAATTGCCGCAAGCGCCTTGCGCTTGGGCTGCGGCTCAAGCATCACAAATGCGCCGCCAAGATAGGCATAAAAAGCCGCCACAAACCACGGAAGCACCGTCACAAGCGCAGACACGCCCACTTCCGGTGGGTAATAGTGCGTCATGCTTATGTATAATATAATCGCATCACACGCAAAAATAACACATAGGAACAAAAGGCCAAAAAGCGCGTGCAGCAAAATCACAAGCGCAGAATCATAGGGCGCATGCAGTGCAATGCGAATCCTTCCGTCACGCATTTCTTGCAAAAACTGATACAAGCAATACACAACAGCCGTCACAAAGGGCACAAATTGCATCCCCTCATAGGGAATCTGACCCAAGTCAATCGTTCGATACCACACAACTTCTGAATGGTCTTGCATATATAAACGACGTAATATTATGAAATTCCACGCCATATAGGCGATATTCGCAAGAAAAAGAAAGAACATCACGCCTCGCGTCTTGATGCATTCCTTGTAAAAAATGGCACTCAATGCCCTAAAAAATACTGATGGCACGCGCATTTAATACCTCCCCGTAAATCCGATAAAGGCGTCTTCCATATTCATATCTTGCTTTTTTAAGGCAAGTGCATGAAGGCCATGCTCTGCCAAAAGAGCGTCCCGTTGTGCGCTGTCCGCATAAAAAAATAATTCCACAAAATCCCTGTGCCATTCCGCATTCACAAGAATATCCTCCGGAATACGTTTCAATATGCCCTGCAATTCCGCCTCATTCTCAGGACGCGCCACTGTATAGCTGGTAAATTGCGACACAAAATCTGCTAAGGACGTCTGGTGCGCCATTTTATGACGACGCATAAAAACGGCGTCGTCCACAAATCGCTCCATATCTTGAATGACATGCGACGTGATAATAATTGTGTGTTCGCCGTCGCGCAAATTTTCGCACAGATAATCAATAAATAAACGCCGGTAGCCGGCATCAAGTCCCATGGAATAATCATCCAATATCAAGAGCTCAGGGTCTTGCGCAAGGGTGAGCCCGAGCACTACTTGAGAGCGCTGCCCTTCGCTCATATGCGCGATGCGGTGATTTTTTGGCAAACCTAACAAATCTACAAGATTATAATAGCGTTCCGCTTTCCACTTCGGGTAGAATTGCCGCGTATACTTTTCAATCTGCTCGATGCTGAAAAATTGATAGGCAAGATGCTTCTCAAAGAGCAGTCCCACACGCGCGCGCGTCTGCGGGCGAATAGCATGGGCAAGTTCGCCAAAAATGCGGCACTCGCCGCTATTAGGGCGCATAAAGCCCATAAGTATCTGAATAAGTGTCGTCTTTCCTACACCATTCTTACCAAGCAAGGCGCACACGCGCCCTTTTTTAATGGATAAATTCAGGCCGTTGTAGAGTTCCCGCTTGCCATAGTTATGACGTAAGTCCTTAATGAGAACCGGTGCGTCGTCCATAACACTCTCTCACAATATTAAAATGTTCAAATAGCAATGCTTAAAACCTTAGGGGGTGTTTCTAAATAAATTCTTTTGCATATTGTCGCTCTTCTGAAGGGTTAAAGCAGACTTTTTTGTAAAAAATACAAAAGACCATTTTCATTCTTCCATTCGAGAGCGCCGATT
>CAYJHT010000035.1:0-11159 GCA_964369615.1 uncultured Desulfovibrionaceae bacterium | reverse complement strand
AAAAGTTTCCCCCCACAAGCCTTTCAGAAAAAACAAAATAAACTTTTAGAAAAAAACCACTTAACAATAATGCCTAAAATAAATCTGCATCCGCCGGCATGCGTTCCCAATGTACCTTGCCTTTTTTCTTGTATTTGCGCAAGAGCACGTAGACGCTGCCGGGGCCGCCGTCTACTGGTTGCGCTGTACAAAATGCGAGAACGACACGTTTAAAAGGATCTTGTGTGAGCCATGATTGCAATTTATCACGCAGGACTGCAAATCCGTGCATGGAATTTTTACCGCGCCCGGGCACTACGAGCACGACGCGCAAACCTTTGTACCAAGAACGACGAAAAAAATCCACAAGAGCACGATAAGCTTGCATGGCGTTCAGGCCGTGCAAGTCGATATGCGCTTCGGGACTATAATTGCCCGCACGCAAATTTTCCATGATAAGCGGGTCAAGTCCTACAACATAGCCTTCAAGGTATTCTCCCTTGAGTGCCAAGGCAAATTCAAGCTTGCCCTCCAGCATGCGTCGAAAGTCATCTTCTGCTTGCACTTGCCCGGAGATATCTTGGGTTTGCGGAACAATGTCACGACCACTTCCGGAAAGGGGCACAGTTCCTTTGATGGCATGTAGGAAGGATTGAATATCTTGCTCCCGTGTATCATTATTGAATACTTCCTCAAAGGATGGCTCTGGAGAGGATTTTTTCTTACAGGGGGCGCTTTTTGCTGTGTGCCTTGGGTCTTTTTGAGCAGGCGCAACACCTGTATCTTTTTTCGAGAGGCGTTTTGATTTTTTCTGTTTTCGTGACAGTTTGGTATTTTGCAATGCGGGAAGGCGTTCTGCAAGCGGAAATATGGGGGGCGGCGATGCCGCTTTTGCTGTCATTGTGGCGACACTGCGTAAGAAAAGCGCATTTTCTTCATCATCGTGAGAATCGTGTTTTTTCCGTGTTTTCTGCGTCGCTTTGGGAGAAGGTAGAGAAGACGAGTCCTGCTGTGCGTGGGGCATCGTTTTTGGATGCGGCGATTTTTCTTTGCGTGCTGTCTTTGTGCTTCCTAGGAGTTTGGCAAGACAGGCAAAGGGATTTTCAAAGAAAGGGAAATTCATGGATAATGAACTAAAAGGGGGCAAATATTTTAAGGTTGCAACTTATCATATTTACCCCCCTCTTAAGTATGTACGCGTTATTGTGCCGCATCTTGTGGTGCCGCATCTTGTGGTGCAGCCTCTTGAGGTGGTGTCGCTGGTGTCACTTCTTCAATTTGCACGTCAAGAATGACAGAATCATCCGCATTACGTTCGCTTGTCACATAGGTATAGCTCAAGCACGTAAACAGGAAAAGGGCGGCTGTGAAAGCCGTCAGCTTTGACAAAAGCCCTCCGGCGCCGCTGCTTCCAAAAACAGAACCCCCACCGCCACCAAAAATTACCCCCATTCCTTCTTTTCCGGCTTGTAAAAGCACCAGAATGACAAGTAAAACACAGACAATTATGTGCAATGTCAAAATCAGTGTTTGCACAAAGAAACCTCCTCGTTACCTACATATAAAGCACAAAATAAGATATTCTGCATGAATATTGCAGAACATCTCACTGAAAGCTGTTGTCGTAAATTTATGAAGCCATGACAATTTTCGAAAAACTTTCTGCCTGCAAAGAAGCACCTCCTACCAGTACTCCGTCCACATTGTCAAGCCCCATTATGGCGCCTGTATTATCTGGCTTGACACTGCCGCCATATAAAATAGCTATATCCTTCCCCTTGTCGCCAAGCTTTTCTACGAGCAGAGCGCGCACAAGGGCGTGCGCTTCGACGATTTCTTCAGGCCCTGCAACCTTGCCTGTACCGATGGCCCATACTGGCTCATAGGCCACTGCAAATGTTGTGGAATCAGCTACTTGTGGCAAGCGTGTCAGGCAGTCGAGCTGTGCGCGTAGGACGTCGGCAAGGCCGCCTTCTTCGCGTTCTTCCAAACGTTCACCCACACATAAGACGACCTTAAAGCCGTCATTTAAGGCGTAGGTGGTTTTTTGCTCTACAAATTCATTGCTTTCGCCCAAAATATGACGACGTTCGGAATGGCCTGTCAAGACCCATGTGGCGCCAACATCACGCAGCATGGCTGGAGAAACTTCTCCAGTGAACGCGCCTTCGGCGGCGGGGTAGAAGTTCTGTGCGCCAATTTCTAATGGGAGGGACGCAGGTATGGCGGCAACAGCGTCGGCGATGGAAGGAAATGGCGCAAATATAAGGATAGTTCTGCCATTTGGTACAGCGCTCACAGCCTTTGCGAGTTCTTCTATCATCGCCACAGATTCTGCGCGGGTCTTAAACATTTTCCAGTTAGCAGCCATAATTTGAGGCATGGGATGTTCTCCTTTGAGTCGCAATGACTCTGTTATGTATGGGACGGGTGAGCGCGTTATACTCTCTTGATAAAAGAATCTTTGGAAACGCTGATTTACTGCCTTTTTGCCCTTTAACTGCGTCAAGCTCATCTCGCGAAACACTTATATATGTCTAATATACCGCGTGCTTCTCGAAATTCGCTTTCCTTGTTAAAGAACAAAAATTCGATTAAATCAGCGTTTCCCTTTATATGTAATTTTTGCATCATACGTGTGTCTTTTCATAAATAAGCGCGTCTTCGCCTGTATCTGCATAATAAGCACGACGCGTGCCCACGCAGACAAAGGACAAAGCCTCATAGAGTTTTTGCGCCGCTGTATTGCCTGTGCGTACTTCTAATACAGCTCGTCTTATACCTATTTTATGGGCTTCTTGCAAGGCCGATTTTAGCAAATATCGCCCAAATCCTTGTTTCCTGTAAGCAAGTGACACGGCAATATTGAGTATTTCCAATTCGTCAAGAATATGATATAAGGCCACATAGGCAATAAGATATTCTGTGTTTTCAGATACTTCGCCTAATACAAGACCATAAGCCGCAAAATGCTTTTGTGTGAAGGCGTGGGCGTATTGTTCCGCGCTCCACGGTGTATGAAAAAAATCTTTTTCCATCGCCGCCACTGCGGGAATATGCGATGGGTTCAGCTGCACAAAGCGTGCGTTCACATATGAGGTATTCATGAAAGACAAGGCTCCCTTGCAAAAAATCACGCGCTTCAATATTCAGGCAGATTCTGCCCTGCCCTATCCGTACAAGCTGCCTGAGAATCACAACTTCATCGAGGCCGTCGATAAGAACGATGTTCCCTTTATGGTTGTCCCTATGCAGGAGGCTGTGCGCCCGCTGTTGGCATGGCGGCAAGTCATGCTTATCTTACGGCATCATGAAAAAGATGCGCTTATGCTCTTGCCGACAACGGATACCGATATGATTGACAACGCAAAGGAGGCTCATATCGACACCACCGACACAGCCGCCCCTGTGCAATGGGGTCTTTTGCATGACAGCGTCCTTGCGGGAGAATCGCGTGACAGTGCGGCACAACGCCTTTTTTATACGATATTTGGCGCAAACAACAGTGCATTCCCACTCATAGAGTACATGCAATGTATCTGGACATACACTGAACACACAGCCTTGTGCAAGAGTGCTCCTATGCCCCCAGACATTGCCAAAGCGCTCCCGAACACAACGCTCTTTCTCATTGATATAGGGCGCGGTATCGAAAAGTATCAAGAAAAAATAGAGCACCTCTGGTTGGATTTCGACGAAATTGTCGGCCTTGCACAACATTTTAGTGACATGCTCTCACCCACACTGCGCTTGCTCATCGAGAAAAGCCCATTGTTTGATATGTGTCAAAACGCGCCCCGCAGCGAATAATATAAAGAACCTGTTAATTAATAAAGACCTTTGAATAATATTTTAGATCATCCAAAGTCTTCCCTGTGCCACGCACAACCGTCGTGAGAGGGTCGTCATCGAGGCGCACCTTGAGCTTTGTCTCTTGCGCAATAAATTGATCCAAGCCCTTTAGAAGAGCGCCGCCACCTGCAAGCAAGAGACCGTGGCGATAAATATCACCGGCAAGCTCCGGCGGTGTTTTGTCAAGTGCGGTAAAAATCGTATGCACAATGGTACGCAAAATATCGCTGAGCGCTTCTCGCACATGCCCTTCAGAAATACGAATAATTTTCGGCGTGCCTTGGGACAAATCCTTACCGGAGACATCAAGAAGGGGGGCATTATTGGTGGCTATGGCAGTGCCAAGGATTTTCTTCACACTTTCAGCGGTATTTTCACCTATTTCGAGTTGATAGACGTCATGAATATAGCGCCGAATAGCAGCGTCCATGGCATCTCCAGCCATGCGCACAGAGGATGCGTAGGCAATGGCAGACATGGTGATGATAGCCACTTCAGAGGTGCCCCCACCAATATCGAGCACAAGATTTCCAAGCGGTTCATCTATGGGCAATTCTGCACCCATAGCAGCGCCCATAGGTTCTTCAATAAGCCATATTTCCCGCGCCCCTGCCAAGGTTGCCGCATCAATAACAGCTTTTTTTTCCACTTGCGTGATGCCCGTAGGCACGCAAATGACTATGCTCGGTTTCACAAAATGCAATCCGGTAATGGCTTTACGAATAAAATAGGCAATCATTTCCTTCGTAATATCAAAATCGGCGATGACGCCGTCCTTCATGGGGCGTATTGTTTTGATATTTTTAGGCGTTCGTCCTATGAATTGCTTTGCTTGTGCGCCTACGGCGACCACCTTGTTTGAAACAGTGTCGATAGCAACAACGGACGGTTCATTCAGCACTATACCTTGTTCACGCGTATAAAGGAGCGTGTTGGCTGTGCCCAAGTCCATGGCAATTTTTTTTCCAAGAAAACCCAATAAGCGAGCGAGCATTATTCGTCCTCGTGGGGCTGTTGATGTGGATGATGATCGGTGTGTGGCGTATTTTCATACGTATCCGTATAGGGCTGTGCTTGCGTGTGCGAGCTGCCATCGCCGCGTGGAGTGACAAAACACATAGCCGTTTCACGACGTCCAGCCTGAGGCATAAGGCTGTTCAGGCGCGATTTCAAATAAAGATTTTCCAAGAACAAAGAAAGGTGGTCAACGCATTGGTGTACAAAACTGCGCAAAGCTTCGTCAATGTCTCGCGGCTGTCCGTGGGCAAGGCACAAGGCGCCACGCGCGGATTTATTCACAATGACAGGCACGCATATGCCTGATTGAAATATGGGGAAGGATTCAATCTTACCAAATGGTTGAAATGATGCCGTACTGCTATTTAAGCCATCATGAAAGACGGGTTGTCGTCCATCGCGCAATACCCAGCCTACCATACCGCTGTTGAGTGGGAGGGAGGCTTTATTGTATTCCGGCGGCAAAAAAAGGCGGGATTCTCCTTCTACAAAATAGCTGCTTTCATCGGCATCAATGGAGGCAAAGGCGCAATAATCATACTTTGTGGCGCGGGCAACCGTTTGCAAGAAATTCTGTAAAAATATGGGCCAGCGCTTATGCTGAAAACGTAAGCCTTGCACGATGCCCATTTGCGCAAAATAGGAGGCTATATCCCCTTGTATGGAGTCGTTCCCTTCTTGACCTTCACGACTGATAAGGTCGGCAAAAAGTTGTAAAATTTTGCTATCTTTATCGGAAAAGGAATATTGCCTTTTGCTGTCTACGCAAAGCACGCCGCCGGCAGGGATAGGACAGCCCATAAAAGCTTTGATATGCGCATCGCCGCTTTCTGCATGATAGCCAAGATTGCTTTGGTGCTGATCATAATTTGCCACGACAAGAGGTTTTTTATCGCGTAAAATCCACCCCGCAAGGCCTTGCCCTTCGGCAATATCCTTATTAAACACATTTGTCTCGCCAAGGGAGAATGCGGCTACGAGGGCATATTTTTTATTGCTGACTTCGCTTGTGGCATCGTGCGTTGCATGGGCACCGCGTCCGTCCTTGTTTTCCTGAAGGGGAGGCAGATAGAGTGTGGCAGAATATGCGTCAAAAACGCTGCAAATAATGGCGAGTAATTGTGTATATGTGGCATTCTTCATGATTTTCTCTGTTATCTTTCCTATAAAGTTTCAAAGGCATGCTTTCAGAGCAACACCCTTTATAGCAGAGCGCGTGCATACCTGCAACACCCTCAAAGTCGCCTCCCACATGAGGGCAAGCTCTATACTGTTCTAATATATTTATGTTTTATTTTTTTACACCTTTTTTCTCTTAGAAATACCCAAAAAAAAATAAAAATTCGTGATTTTTTTTGACAAAGAGACTGCATTAGTCATAATTCTATGTGCAATAGTTTAAAATTATAGATTTTTTTATTTTTTCTTTTTCTTGCAGAAGAAAGCTGGAAATTTATAAAAAAATGCTGTACACGTGAACATTGTTTTTGAAAAGTTAGTGTCCTTGTCAACGCTGGAGAGAGTATGCTTTCGTGGAAAAAAGTTTTTTCCCGAGATGGTTTGCCGTGGGAAGACGAAGGAGCTTTCAAGGATGTTATTGCCATACAATCCTTGGAAGAATTGTATCGCTTTCTCAATGCTGTACACATCCGATATTGTCTGGTGCGTCCGTATCAGACAACACAGAATTATCCCTTGGTGGAAGGGCGAGAGCTGCTCCCTTCATTTGACAATGATATGTGGGAATACAGCAACTTACCCGGATTTTCCATGGTGGCTTTGGCACGCCCTCTTGAATATTTTTCAGAAATTTTTCAGTATGATATAATACACCCTATTTTGAACGCCTTATATAATTCTGAAGGCGCCTCTTGCCCGTTGGAAGAACCTATCATAAAGCGCAATGTCCAAACTATCGCCTCGCGCTTGCCGCGTGTCCTGCATGAGGATTTTCGCAATACCTGCGGACGACTCGATACTTCTCTCTTAGACTACTACCCTACCCTCTTGCCCTTTGCCCTGCACCTTGACCGTGCCCACATTATGGCACGTGACCTCTCAGGACAGTTTTACCTCGCAGGCATCTTTGCCTCCCTTCCGTCTGATATCGACAGCGAATTGAAACGCTTTGGCATGCGTATGGGCAAGTTCAAATACGGTGACCACGACATGTACGAACGCAATCGCATGTTTGTATATCAATATCTTATGGAACTGTATGGTTTTCCCGTCGTCTCAGAGCGTCGCACGTCCAGCGCACTTTTTGCCCGAAAATTACACAAAATGGGCGAGCACTTTCTCTTGCGTGTCCTTGGACAAACAGACCGCACCATCACCACCTATATTGGGCATGGCGATAATACACGCTACCCTCATGTAGAAAAAATTGCCCTCGTAAGCGTTGACAAAGACCAACACGAAGCGCTGGAACTTATCGAAAATAACGATTATTTCTTAGACCCTGAAAGACGCGTCGTCATCATTCGCGTCACCTATCGCCAACACGCCTATGATCCAAACAATGTGCGCCAAGACCGTGCCATCTCCGTTGCCAAGCAAGAACTCTTGCACCCCTTAACAGGCATGCCCCTAGAAGGGCTGAATATCATTCGCGACAGCAGTAATATGTTTTTGCGCCTCAATGATATAGTGCGCGGCGAGTACACAGGGCGCATTCTTTACAAGCGCACGGAAGTGGTGGAAAATACCGACACAGACGAAAAACGTCTCAAATTCCTGTATACGTGGCTCACCAAGCATCAACGCCGCATCATAAGCTATAGCGACGATTTCTTTGCCAAGATAATGCAAGTAATGGAAGGCTATTTGCACTCAGAGGCAAAGGAAGAATCCTTTGGTGCCATGCGCGAATTGTATCGCGAAGTGCAAGACCGCTATTGCTACATTCAGCAAGCACGCAAAGTGCGAGTGCTTGAGGAATTGCGTCACCGCACCATTAAGGGCGTGCGCATCGGCTACAAGCAAATGCTTCGCGAATGCACAGACCTACTGCATGATTTAAGCTATGAAATTGTCGCCTTCTTTCTACCTCTCGTGGATACTATCATCAATAATATTGATGCTATTCTTGCCGATCGCTACCTTGTCCGCACCTATATTGAAGCGCCGGAAAATACACTTTCACCAGCGGGCATTGAAATAAGAAAAAACTATCGGCGCCTTATCTCACTACGCGACCATTTTATCGCAGTGCGGAAAGCGCGGCGCGCCTCTGCAACATCCATCTAACATAAGGAACACATATGCCTCCCGCCTTTTATTTAGCGCCCGGCGCATGGCCTGAAAGCGTGTGCGATACCTGTATTCTTGACGGGCAAGAAGCACAGCATATGCACCACGTCCTGCGCATGCGCGAAGGCGAACACGTCCTCCTGTTAGACGGCGTAGGAAGACAAGCGCACTGTCATATTGAAAAAAGCTCCAAACGCGAAGCACGCCTACGTGTAGATGACATTCAATATTTTCAACGCCCATCCTCCTTGCCAGTTATGGCACTTGCTTTTAGCAAGGCCACGCGTCGAGGTTTCTTCATGGAAAAGGCGGTGGAACTTGGCGTGCACGAGGTATGGCTGTGGCAGGGTGACAACAGCCAAGGGCGCTTGCCAAGGGAAGTCAAGGAACATTGGCAAGGGCAATGTATCGCGGCTATGAAGCAATGTAAGAATCCATGGCTACCGGCAGTGCGCCTTTTATCCGATGGCGTGCAAGGACTTGTGGAGAAAAGCGCAGAGGCTGAGCATAAATTTCTGCCTTGGGAAATGCAAGAAGGGCGCGTGCCCATGCTCACGGCAAATATGCTGGGAAAGGAAGGCCTAAGTGTCTATGGTATCGGCCCTGAAGGCGGTTTTTCTGAACGCGAACTCGGACTCTTAACGACTGCCAATTTTTTACCAGTCAGCCTTGGCAAACGTATTCTGCGCTGCGAAACGGCGGCTTTACTCTGCCTTGGTTTGCATTGGTGGGCGTCTGAACAAAAATGCATACACGGTGCCTTGCATGATGAATAAAGCGCAAATTCCCTTGGCAGAACGCTTACGCCCCGACAACATGGACTCCTTTGTGGGGCAAGAGCACATTAGCGCGCGTTTACAAACGCTTTTGCGCGGACAAGAAAAAGGACAGCGTTTGCCCTCTCTCCTATTTTTTGGCCCTCCCGGCTGTGGTAAATCGACGCTTGCACTCTTGCTTGCGCGTTTAAAGGAAGCAGAAGGACGACACCATGTGCGCTTAAGCGCACCGGAAGTAGGCTTACAACAATTACGGCGCACGCTCTGCGGTGTGGATATCCTTGTTCTTGATGAATTGCACCGCTTTTCCAAGGCGCAGCAAGATTTCTTCTTGCCCTTGGTCGAATCCGGCGACATTGTTTTGCTCGCTACAACGACGGAAAATCCTTCCTTCAGTGTCACGCGCCAACTGCTTTCGCGTCTGCAAGTGTGGCAGCTCCATCCTTTAAGCTCCGAGGCACTGCACAATTTGGCGCAGCGCGGCGCACATGCGCAAGAAAGCGAACTTGAAGACGACGTCATTCATGCGCTGATACGCCTTGCGCGCGGCGACGCGCGCACGCTCTTAAACCTTGTGGAATACGTCACCGCCTTACCGGAAGAAGAACGCAGCTTTGAAGCCATAAAAGAACGCTTACCGGACATGGTCAGCCGTCATGACAAAGACGGGGACAGCCATTATGAACTGGCCTCCGCACTTATAAAATCTATCCGCGGAAGCGATCCCGACGCGGCTTTGTATTATTTAGGATGTCTCTTAGAAGGCGGCGAGGATCCACGGTTTATTTGTCGTCGCCTTATTTTATCCGCTTCTGAAGATGTTGGGCTTGCCGACCCGCAAGCTTTGCCATTGGCGGTAGCCTGCCAACAGGCTGTGGAATTTGTGGGCATGCCAGAAGGTTTTATTCCTCTTTCTCAGACGGTTGTCTACCTTGCCCTCGCACGCAAAAGCAACAGCACCTATGCCGCATACAGACGTGTGCAACAGGAAATTCGGCAAAGTGGCAAGCAGCCTGTGCCCATTCATTTGCGTAATGCTGTCACAAAATTGCACAGAGAGTGGAACTATGGCAAGGAATACAAATACCCACATAACTTTCCGCAAAGCTGGGTAGAGCAAGAATATTTACCACAAGAACTAAAAGGCCGGCGTTTCTATGAAGCACGGCATAATGGTGATGAAGCGCGTTTAAGCCATTGGTGGCATCAACTCCCTCCTAAAAAATGGTGAATATATGGACAAAACACAGTCATCCAACCTTCCCCTTGAGACACAGTATTTAACAGGACGCAAGTACCATAGCCCGCACTATTCCCCGTCATTTTTTGACAGAACATTTTCAAATTTTTCTTTTTATACACGGGCTTTCTTTGGTCCCGTCATTAAATTATGTCGCGCAGCACAAACAGGCAAGTGTGACGATGCCATGTGGGCACATGCAAGTGTCGGTGTCGCACAGGCCGTGGAGCGTGTAGGCGGTCGCATTTGTGTGACCGGCATGGAGCATCTTGTAAACGCGGCAAAAAATGGCCCCTGTATCATTGTCGCAAACCATATGAGCACCCTTGAGACATTCCTTTTGCCGGGCATTGTACGCCCCTATATGCCTGTGACTTTTGTGGTCAAAGAAAGCCTTATGCGTATGCCCTTTTTTGGGGCAGTGCTTGCCACGCGAAATGTGATTGCTGTGGGCAGAGAAAATCCGCGTCAAGATTTAAAATCCATGCTAGATGGTGGTAAGGAGCGTCTTGAGAGTGGCATGTCCCTCATCATTTTCCCTCAAAGCACGCGTGCAACAACCTTTGACGCCACAAAGTTCAACAGTATCGGCGTTAAATTGGCGCGTAACACCCGGTGCCCTATCATCCCCCTTGCCCTGAAAACAGACGCATGGGGACAAGGGTCACTCATGAAGGACTTTGGCACCTTTACACCAGACAAAACCGTCCACTTTGCCTTCGGTGCTGCGTTGCACGTACAAGGCAACGGCAAAGCAGAACACAGCAGCATCTGTACCTTTATTGAAGAGCACCTACGCCAGTGGACAGTGGAGAGTGAAAAATAAGAGCCGTTTGTTATGGTGAGACCTTTCAAAATCCAAAATTTGAGGCACTCTTTCTATCTTTCACACAGCTTTTACTCACCACTACCCCGGATATTTCACAAGCTGGGGGAGGAAGGGGGAAACTTTTTGGCGCTAGGGGCTGTTTCTAAATAAACTCTTTTGCATTTTACCACTCTTTTGAAGATGTCAAACAGGTTTTTTACATAAAAATACAAAA
>CAYJHT010000034.1:0-11225 GCA_964369615.1 uncultured Desulfovibrionaceae bacterium | reverse complement strand
AAACAGCCCCTAGCTAAAGTTTTTTCTAAGAGTTTTTTTGTTTTCTGAAAAACTTGTGGGGGGAAACTTTTTTTGGGAAAAAAAGTTTCCCCCAAAGTCCTTTTCAGAAAAAACACAATAAACTTCCATAAAGACCACAACCTCCTTCTAAAATTGCTGATATCACTCAATTCCTTATACGAACAAAAACTACTCAAGGAGGATACATGCCTCTTCTATCATTGATAATTCCCTGCTACAACGAAGAAAACACGCTGCGACCCTGCATCGATATGTGCTTGCACTTACGACACGAACTACAAAAACAAAACATCTCCTTAGAACTTCTCATTATAGATGACGCCTCAACTGATCAAAGCTACACAATTGCTAAGGAGCTTGAAGGTCAACACCCCGAAATGATTAGTGTATATAGACATGAAAAAAATATGGGAAAAGGCGCGGCTGTGCGCACCGCCTTGAACAAAACACGCGGCGATATGGTGGGCATTCAAGATGCCGACACCGAATATAATCCGCTAGACTACCTCCTGTTGATCAAGCCAATTCTTGATGACAAAGCAGATGTCGTGTATGGCTCACGATATTTACAACACGAAACGCGGCGCGTACTCTACTTCTGGCATACGTGGATGAATAAGTCCCTCACATCCATTTCAAATATGTTCACAAACCTTGATATCAGCGACATGGAAACGTGCTACAAGCTGTTTCGCAAAAGCATCATTCAAAGCATTGCGCCGCACCTACAAGAAAACAGGTTCGGATTCGAACCAGAAATTACCGCACGCATTGCCCAAACTGAGGCGCGTGTGTATGAATGTGCTATCAATTATACGCCTCGCTCCTACGAAGAAGGCAAAAAAATTTCATGGAAAGACGGCGTTCGTGCGCTCTATTGCATCATGCACTATAGCGCTCATGCAGCCCCCCTTCCAATGCAAATTATCCTCTATTTTTTTATTGGCCTCTGTGCCGCAATACTCAACCTTATAGCATTTAGCTTCGCTCTTTTGCTCAATATTCCCTTATTTGCTGCCATATTATCTGCCTTTTGCATCGCTGCCATATTCAACTATTTCCTCTGTATCACCATACTTTTCAAACATAAAGCGCGCTGGTCACGACGAGGAGAAATCATAGCCTATCTCTTTGCAATCGCGCTCATGGCACTGCTAGACTTAACGCTCACGACCAGCCTGCACGCGCTGGGAATACATATTTATTTTGCAAAAATCATCGGAATTATACTTGGCTTTGCCGGAAATTTTGCACTGCGAAAATATCTCGTATTTTAAACGCATCGTCCATTAAAAAGACATGAAAGGACATACCCCGTGAATACCCTTACAAAAGAATATCTGGCGCTTGGGCTTCTTATGTGCATAAGCTGCCTCCTCTTTGCCTTCAGCGTCGCCCCGTGGCATAATTGGGGCGACGATTACGCCTCGTACATTATGCAAGCTCAAAGCATTCTGCAAGGCAATATCGCTGATTTTATAGAAAAGAATACCTACATGGTCAACAATACTGACGATATCACTATGGCGCCCGTGGCCTATCCGTGGGGACTCCCCCTCTACCTTGCTGTCGTCATAAGCGCCTTTGGTACATCCGTGTATTTCCTTAAAATTTCAATATTTTTAACTTTCCTTGCTTTTATCTCTCTTCTTTATGTGTATCTGAGAAAATTGCTTACACCACGGCAAAACTTTTTTATACTGGCATGTTTTGCGCTTAATTCCTATATGTATGCCTTTATGCAAAATATTCTCAGTGATATTCCATTCATGCTCCTCTCCACATGGGGGATCTTTTTTCTTCATGATGCCATGCGACACAAAGCACTGACCATCAAAAAACTCCTCATTTTTACCCTTATCGTATGGATGACAGCAAGCATTCGAGGTAATGGAATTTTATTGCTTTGCCTTGTCCCCATCGTCCAAATCGTGACTTTTGTACGCTTTAGGAACAAAGAAATACTTTTTTATGTAGCCCCATATGCACTCTATCTGCTTCTTGGATTCGGCTATAAGTTAATTTTCCCTGCGCAATCGTCAGCATATATGTCGATTTTTCAAGTTATGACCGTTGATACGATTATCGCGAACATCAAATATTATTCAGTGATTTTTAGCCAATTCTTTCTTATTCCCTCGCCCTACGGCTTGATGCTATTTTCAATGACAATACCGTCATGCATATGTGGAATGTATAAAAATTTTTCAAAGGACTATCTCTTTATTATCTACAGCGCATTGACAATCGCCCTTTTAATCGTATTCCCTCCAACGCAAGGTTTGCGCTATGTTTTCCCCGTACTCCCCTTTTGGCTCTACTTTACCATCATAGGCATCGGTGCGCGCCTCGATAAAATGCCCATCAAATACCTTGCACTCTGTACATGCCTTCTTTTCTCCATTACCCACCTCACATACAAACAGCACGGCTCACTCATACAATCGCCTTACTCAAAAAACTCGCAAGAAGTCTTTGCCTATATACGAAACAATACAGAAGAAAATGCCCGTATTACCTTCTTCAAACCACGCGCTTTGCGTCTTGAAACCGGACGCAACAGCATGTGGAAGGCACACGCCGGAGACCTCAATTACGACTACATCCTCCACTATAAATACCAAAGCCCAAATACTATCCCCAGCGATGAGATTAAAAACCTCGTCAAAAATGGACAAGCACAACTCGTCTTCGCAAACGATGATTTTCATCTTCTCAAAATTATCAAAAAATAAAGCCCATAAAACACAATAACACGTCTAGTACTTTGTAAAGACGATTTTTTTTTGTGGGAGAGGAAGGGGGAAACTTTTTTTTCCTAAAAAAAGTTTCCCCCCAAGTGTTTTCCAAAAAAAATGAAATTAGAATAACGTGTGGTACACAAAGAAGGCGCGAATTTTTCTCCGACATTCAAGTTGACTCTCGCGCATTTGTTTTTTAGTATTTTTTGTGGCCTGCTATGAAACTCTTTTTTGAGACTTTTATAACACACACTCAATAATTCTGTGCGCGTCTTGGATACGTGTTTCAACCGGAGGAAAGTCATGGAAAAACTGCAAGAGACGCGCGGGCGATTGCCTCAAAAAGAAAAAGATGTGATTCTCTGCGGCAGCATTGAACGCATTATTTTTCATAATGCAGACAATGGCTTCACAATCATGCGCATCTTGCCGCGCAGTGATGCCGACGACAATGCCGTCAAAGCAGACCCATTCACTGCCAAAGGATACCTCCTAAGCCCGCAAGCCGGAACGCAAGTGCGCATGGAAGGCGCATGGGTCAATGACAGCCGCTATGGTCGCCAATTCCAAATGTCCGCCTGTGACGAAGTCCTCCCCGCAAGCACCGAAGGTATTCGCCTCTATCTTGGCAGCGGCCTCATCAAAGGTGTAGGCGAAAGCGTTGCAGGCAGAATTGTCGATGCTTTTGGCGAAGATACCATCCGTATACTTGATGAAGAACCGGAAAAAATCCTCTCCGTTCCTAAAATCGGCAGAAAAACTCTCCAAAGAATTGTCCAAGGATGGGCAGAGCACCGCGGAGTACGTGATCTTATGATGTTCTTACAGCCACACGGCATCACCGCCAACCTTGCAGTACGCATATATAAACACTATGGCCCCGAAGCCTTGGAAATCGTCAAACAAAATCCATATCGACTCGCTATGGATGTACGCGGCATCGGATTCATAAGCGCAGACCAAGCAGCAGAAAAACTCGGATTTGCAAAAGACCACCCTCTACGCGCACAAGCAGGCGTCCTTTATACCCTCGACAAAAGCAATGACAAAGGACATGTCTATATGCCAAGAGATGCCCTGCTCACACTGACCTCCGACGAACTTGAAATCCCCTACGAACTCGTCGAATACGCCCTCGACGAACTCGAAGGCGAAGAGCGCATTGTACAAGAAAATCTCAATGGCGAAGAAGGCGTTTTCTTACGCAAATTTTTCCACTATGAAAGCAAAACCGCCTTCTACCTTAAAAGATTACTCAACTCTCCAAAATCCGTCCACTTTGAAAATGCCGCCGAAATCGTTGAAAATGTCCTCTCTCAACACTCTCTCACGCTTGCACCAACACAACAAGAAGCCATTCACACAGCCACACGCTCCAAACTCATGGTACTCACAGGCGGCCCAGGCACCGGAAAAACAACCATCATAAAAGCAATCATCGATACATTTCATAAAGTTAATGCAAAAATTCTGTTGGCAGCACCCACAGGACGCGCCGCAAAAAGACTCTCAGAAACCACAGAAAGAGAAGCCAAAACCATCCACAGGCTCCTCGAATACAATCCCGGAGAAGACGGTTTTGCCAGAAATGAAGACACGCCGCTCGCCTGCTCACTGCTCATCATAGATGAAGCGTCCATGATGGACATATTCCTCTTCTATCACCTACTCAAAGCAACACCGCTTGGCGCCACTATCATCTTTGTAGGCGATGTCCACCAACTCCCCTCCGTAGGTCCCGGAAATGTTTTGCAAGATATTATCGCTTCAAACGTCCTCCCCGTCGTAGAACTCACAGAAATATTTCGACAAAGCAGTGAAAGCGAAATCATCTACAATGCACACCTCATGAACAAAGGACAAGTCCCAAACCTTGAATCCAGCAAGGAACGCTTGTCCGACTTTTACTTCATTCACGCAAAAGAAGCAGAAGGCGTCGCAAACCTCATTGTCGACCTCGTCAAAAATCGCGTTCCCCAACGCTTTGGCTATCACTGCGTCAACGATATTCAAGTGCTTGTCCCCATGCACAAGGGCGAAGTTGGTTCGGAAAATCTAAACCTACGGCTCCAAGAAGTCCTCATTGACGCAAACGCCCCCTCCATACAACGAGGAAGACGCATATATCGTCTCGGCGACAAAGTCATGCAAACACGCAACAATTATGACAAAGACGTCTTCAACGGTGATATAGGCACCATAATCCTCCTTGACACCAAGGAACGAAGCCTCACCGTCCGCATCGATGAAAGAAATATTCCCTACGATTTTGACGAGTTAGACGATATTACTCCCGCCTATGCCATCTCCATACATAAATCACAAGGCTCAGAATATCCCGTCGTCATCATCCCTCTACTCATGCAGCACTACGTCCTACTCCAGCGCAACCTCGTCTACACAGGCATCACACGAGGCAAGAAGCTCGTCATACTAGTAGGCGAAAGCCGCGCACTCCAAGTAGCTATCGCAAACAATCACACACTCAAAAGGCACACAAGGCTTAAAGAGCGCTTAGCATTACAGTTGTAGAGTTGAGTTTGTTATGAAAAGGCTTGTGAGGGGAAATTTTTTTTGGGAAAAAAAGTCCCCCCCCCACAAACCTCTTTCAAAAAAAACCAACTGCTTAACTCAATAATTGGCGCTTTTTAACGAGAAATCGGAAGAAAATTTTCCGCAAACTCAATCTAAAAACATCCTACTCAAAAAAAATGCCTCTTTTCAAGTCCTTTATGACACTTTAAGTATCGCATATTTTCTCAACACGAGCACAAAAGCACCTCGAAAATCTACAGATTAACACCAAAACAATGACGCCCATCAACACTATTAAGAATGATTTACATAATTAAAATGGCGCGCGTGCGCTGTTTTTATGAAAAAAAAAGAGTGCTTTTATAAAAAAAGTTTGTTATACATCTTCTGGCTGACGGAAATTTGAGGAAAAAGACTTTTGTGACAGGATGTTGCAGTTTTTTCCGTCTATTTTCCGGTGCGCCCTATGTTTGGCCACCCGCGTATGAAGAGTCTAACACTCTTTTGAACCTCAAAACACACAAAGTTTTGGCAGGTTCATGGCATACATGGCAGGATAGTCGTCCGCGTTTTATGTTTATGCATACAGTGCGCCACGGACGATTTTTCGGGAAGCGTTTCCCAAGGTGTTGCGAAAAAATCGCACGACAATGCAGATGCAGAGGAGCTCGCATGAAAAAACAGACCAAGGTATCGAAACTTGGAATTATGGCTGCCATGCTTTTAAGTATTGCCATACTTCCGTCCGTGATGTTTGACGCCGCTGTCAGTGCAGAAGAAGCAGAAGTGGAGCGCATCCCCTTCGTGCTGGAAACACTGAAAGCCGACAAAATGCCTCCGGTATTTTTCTCTCATGAAAAACACATGGAAGCCGTTGATCAAGACTGTAGCGTTTGCCACACTTCCAGCGAACAATTCTTCCTTGAAAGTGAAGGTATGAACGCGGACGACGTTGTGGCCTATGTGCACAAAGAGTGCGTAAGCTGTCACGTCAAGGTCGCATCCGGCAAGCCTACAGGCCCCGTCTTGGCCTCGTGTCGTAGCTGCCACAGCGAGAGCATCGCTGCAGAACAGTCTAAATAGCTGATTGGGAGGCATTGATTATGTTGAATATCCTTACAGGGCCACTCTTTATTCTTTCCTTGCTCGTCTTTGTGGTGGGCATGATTGTACGCATTGTGCTCTATATCAAAGGACTTGATTGGCGTCTTGAGCGTGTGGCATATCGCCCCCAAATGGGTCGCGGCCTTCCCGGCGCTCTTGCTTCTATTGGCATGTGGCTTATCCCCGGCGGCACACAAGGCTGGCGCAAACAGCCCCTTATGGCAGCAGGTTTCTTCCTGTTGCACATTGGCGCTATCTTATTGCCCTTCTTCCTTGTAGGTCACACGGTTTTGTTGGAAGAAGCCACTGGCATCAGCCTGCCAAGCCTGCCCATGGGACTTGCTGACTTCTTAACCTTCATGGCCTTGGGCGGCCTTGTTATCTTGGCTGTACGTCGTGTCGTTGTGCCAGAAGCAAAAGCACTTACCACCTGTCAAGACTGGGGCGTCCTTGTACTGACCATCGTACCCTTTGTGTCTGGCGCGTTGGCTCGTTTCTCCCCCAGCGATACGTGGACAATCATACATATTTTGAGCGCAGAAATCTTCCTGATTGCAGCGCCCTTCACAAAATTGTCCCACATTGTATTGTTCTTCATGTCCCGCGCTCAGTTGGGCATGGATTATGCCATCAAAAGAGGCGGCGCAGAGCGCGGCCCCGTATTCCCTTGGTAAGCACAGAAGGAGTCGTACATGTCGAACAAACCTTATTGCAGTAAAGTGCCTCTGAACACAAAAGAAGACATCATGCATGTCTTGAGTGACAAGGGCGGTGCAAAATATTATGAAGAAATGAAGTCCTTGCCTGTGGACACAGAAGCCCTCAAGGCACAACTGGAAAAAACCTGTAAATCGCGTACCCGCACATGGCTAAGCGTCTGTGCTCACTGTGGTATGTGTGCGGAAAGCTGCTTCCTCTATACGGCAAACGACAATGTGCCTGAGCAGATTCCATCCTACAAGATCCAGTCCACCTTGGGCTTCATGCTCGCCAATCCCGAAAAAGTGGACGCTGCATTCATGATGAAATGCATGGAAGTGGCATGGTCACAGTGTACCTGCTGTAACCGTTGCGGCGTGTATTGCCCTCACGGCATAGACACGGGCGTTATGATCAGCTACTTGCGCGGCATTCTCTTCTCCCACGGTTTTGTGCCTTGGGAATTGAAAATCGGCTCCGGCATGCACCGTGTTTACGGCGCACAAATGGACGTCACACAAGAGGACTGGCTCGAAACATGTGAATGGATGATGGACGAAGCCCAAGATGAATGGCCAGGCATCTCCATCCCCGTAGACGTGGAAAATGCCGACATCATGTACATCTTAAATGCACGTGAAGTAAAGCACTATCCCGAAGACATCTCTGAAGCTGCTATCCTCTTCCACCTTGCCGGTGAAAACTGGACAGTACCAAGCGAAGGTTGGGAAAATACGTCCCTCACGCTCTTTGCTGGTGACTGGGAAGGCTGCACTCAAAACGTCAAACGCGTCTACGACGCCGTAGACCGTCTGAAGCCGAAAATCGTTGTTGGCACCGAGTGCGGACACGCACACCGCGCCACTGTCATCGAAGGACCTTACTGGGCAGGTCGCGAAGACGGCACACAGCCCACCCAATTCTTCCACTACGTGCAGTGGGTGGCTTACGCGCTTCGCAATGGCAAACTGAAAATTGATCCCGAAAGACGCATCCAAGTTCCTTGCACACTGCAAGACTCCTGTAACTATGTGCGTAACCACGGTCTTGGGCAGTACACCCGTGAAATCATGGGTTACATTGCAGCGCCCGGTACCTTCCGTGAAATGAGCGAGAACAAAGACCACAACTATTGCTGCGGTGGTGGTGGCGGTTTCAACGGTATCGGCAGATATCGCAAGCAAAGAAACACCGCCCTCAAACCAAAGTTGGCTCAAATTCAGGAAACTGGTGCTGAACTGGTTGTCTGCCCTTGCCATAACTGCTGGGATGCTGTGCGCGACATGATGGAAGAGTTTGAAATCCACGACATTAAGTGGTCATTCCTCAAACCTCTTCTCTTGAAGATGGTTATAATTCCTGACCATATTGAGCACAACGAAGTCTAATATCTGACTATGTTATTCATAAGAGGCGAAACATTTGTTTCGCCTCTTTTTCTTTAAAAATACTTCCTCTCAGAACCAGCTACCTAGTGCTCTGTAAAGGCGAAAAGATTGTTTTGAAAGGCATTTGGGGGGAAACTTTTTTTTGGGAAAAAAAAAGCTTTCCCCCCAAGAAAAAAAATTAAAATTCCGTAGAATCAGATATAGGGCATCTAAAAAGCCCTTTGTGATTTCTGGACAATCAGTCTTTTCTACTATACTATTGAGGGGTGCATAGATGTGCGCACCGTGTTTCCCTTCTTTCATTATCAACAAGTGAGGTGTTCATGGAGCTTTTTGAGGCTATTCACAAAAGATATTCCTATCGTGGTGAATTTTTAGACAACATGCCGAGCGAGACGGATATAAACGCCATACTGGACGCTGCCATTGCTGCCCCTGCTGGTGTGAATATACGCACCACGTCCTATGTTGTTGTGACAGACAAGGCGCTGTTGGCAGAAATACAGCAGACAACAAAACTTCCCTTGGCTCCTCTTGCCATATTTATGTTGTCGGAAAAAATCCCAAACAAACTCAATCGCGATTTTGAAACAGAGAATTATTGCGTTGCGGCACAGAACGTGCTGCTTGCTGTTACCGGATTGGGCTATGCAACTGTGCTTAATGACCTTATTTTCACATATAGCAGTATAAATAAGGCTGTGCGCAAAATCCTTAATGTGCCAAAAAACAAGAAAATCAAAGCTGTTTTCAATATTGGCAAGCCCAAAAATCCTGCTGAGCCCTTGCCTAAGCCTGCCCGCGAGACCCTTGTGCACTACAATGCTTTTTAAATGATTATTCAGCCACAGAGCTTTTTAGAAGACTTTTAAACGTCGATGGGGGGAAACTTTTTCAGAAAAAAGTTTCCCCCCATATGTATGTAAACATCTTCAAATAATATGCTTCTTAATATGACCATTTGCCGTCATAGCTGATCATTTCGGTGAGGCGGCGTGTTCTTGTAGGGACGCACTCTGCCTTCAGCGCAGCGTTTTTTGTGGCTCCGCGACATTCATAATGCTTTTCTTGGTAACGAACAAGGCCTACGCGTGGGGCATTGGGTTCTGCGGCGGGGCGCAATTCAGTACGCATGCTTGCAGGATCAATTTCCACGTAACGCGCCACGTATTCATTGCCTTCTTTTTTGACAGATTTCTTATTTTTTGGCGGTTGTACATTTGCGGCGGCATACTTTACGAGGCGCATGCCTGTTTCATCGAGTTGTTGCTTAATCTTAGCTTCAGAGGCGGCGGCGTTTGCCGGGTTTTGGGCTGGGGCACTCATGAGAAGTGAGAAAGCAAGGAGCACAATTCCTATAAATCGGGACATAGTTGTACCTCAAAACTATATATGGGGAAGCGCCCATACGAAGTGCGCTTCCCCATATATAGGGATAATATTAGTCAAACATAATTTCCACGCGACGGTTCATGTAGCGACCTTCTTCGGTGGCATTGTTGTATTTGTAGGATTTACCGCGGCCAATGGCTTCAATGCGGCTTGCAGGGATCCCCTTACTGCTGAAAAAGTCCTTTACAGCGGTGGCGCGTCTCTTGGAGAGACCCATGTTGTAATTTTCGCTGCCGATAGAGTCAGTCCAGCCGTTGAGGATAATGGCTTTGTTGGGATTTGCTTTGATGATGTTTGCAGCTTCACTCAAAATCGCTACAGCTTTGCTGTCGAGTTTATCGGAGTTGAAAGCAAAGTTGACGCCGCGCAGGACGATAACTTCTTCACCTTCTTCGCACCAAACATCAAGAACAAACTTTTCTAAAACAGCGTCGTTAGTGGCAAGTTCTACGCCATCAGCAACGATAGTTTCAGGATTGAGAGCCGCGATTTGCTTAATCACTTCTCTGCCGTTTTTGCTATCGGCAAAGGAGATGACATGGACGATGAGGTCGCGCTGTGATGCATAGATGCCCTTGACAACTTCGACAAGGTTGAGGCCGCGATTGTTATCGCCGTCGGTGACGAGGATAAGTGCTGCGTCACGACGCATGCTCGAAAGCCATGGTTCATACGTTTTAAGACCTGTGCCCATGGGTGTAAGACGCCCAAAGATGGGGAGGTTGCTGTTGAGCTTGTTTATGGCGGCGTTCATTTCGGCGCGTTTCCACAAGCCCTGGTTTATCATGGTTGCAGCAGGTGCAAGGGTGTGCATACCGCCGTGATAATCAAGATCGGGAATGATGGAATTGATGCGGGTCAAAACCACTTTTGCCAAATCCATTTTTACTTCTTTCATTTTTGCGTTCGTCATCATCATGGAGCCGGAATAGTCCACAACAAAGTCAAAGCTATCTACCTTTTTGCTGCACATAGTAGGTGCTGCGGCAAAGGCTGAAAAAGCAAAAGTAAGGCTCAAAAGAAAAGTTAAAATACCAACACGGAATAGTTTCATAGATCCTCCAAAATCAAAAAAAAGTAGGGCACACTACGCCCTTGGCCAAATGAAAAAATAAAGAGTCAAAAAAAGGCAGACTTTCATCCCCGAAACACATTACACGCAGAATTTACCCCTTGCATAACGCGCTTTTTTTGCATCCCTTCCTTCGCGCCTTGCCGCAAGGGGCAACACGCCTCTGCTCTCTTATACAAAATTTTGAACTGCATAGCAACACATTCGCGTAAAAAGTGAAATCCAGAAATAGCTTAGTGTTTTTCATAATATAAAGTTTTTAAAACTGTCTAG
>CAYJHT010000033.1:0-11255 GCA_964369615.1 uncultured Desulfovibrionaceae bacterium | reverse complement strand
ATTTAAAATTTATTAAAAAATAAAAGTAAAAATAAAAAACAAAAAAACTAACTTGTGAAATGTACTATGAGCCCAGCGCCATAAGTGATGCTGTCACCGGAGGCGCCTGCTGTGACGGCTGTGCCATCGACCCAGAATGTGGTGCCTTCTGTGAGGCCTGATACTGTGACATTTGTCTCGCCTGTGGCTTCGTCGTGCAGGATGAGCTTGTCGCCTTTGTCGAGCGTGAGGGTAATGGCATCCTTTGCGGCTTCGCCGATGTAGAGTGTTATGTGGTCATCGCCAAAGGTGCCTGTGATCTCACCCTTTGTCATGGCGGCGTCAGGGCTGCCGATGATGAGCATATCATTACCGGCGCCGAGGTCGATGAAACCGTTAGACATTTGCCCCTTGATAATGACCCTGTCGTCGCCGGTATCTGTGGTAATGGCGCCGCCGCTCATTTCGTTTACGATAACTGTGTCGTCGCCTGCGGCAGTGCTAATGTCACCGCCGGACATTATGCCGTTGACGAAGACTTTGTCGTCACCGTCTACGAGTCCCGGGTTGTCAAAGAGGTTAATGTCTGTGGCAATGACGGCTGTGCCGCTCATATTTCCTTCAATGATTATAGTGTCGTTACCTGTGATAGTGACACCTGTGCCGTTGGCATTTTGGACATCGCCGTAGATGGTGCCGCCTGTCATGTCGCCGTAGACGGTGATGGTATCGGCGCCGTTGACTGATGATGCGCCGGTTGTGTTGATTGCATCTCCGTACACATTGCCGCCTGTCATATTGCCCTTGATGGTGATAATATCCGAACTGGTTCCGGAGGAAAGCTGTGCATTGCTGACATCCCCGATGATTGCGCCGTCCTGCATGTTGCCGTTCAAAATAATTATATCGCTTTCAGAGCGATTGCTGTCAAAATCAGGGCCGTCACCGTAGATATTTGCACCGGCTTGCGACATATTCCCATTGATGTAGATAATGTTCGGTGAGGGTTGTTCCTGCCTTGCATCCGGAGAATGATCACCCGCTGTTAAGCTGGCAGTATCATAGGTTGTTGGAGCTTCTCCATGAAAAACAAGCCCACTATCTATGTATGCTTCGCCGCCTAGGGCAGTACTCACATTGCTTGTAATCTCGCCGTTTGTGGTGCCATTGTTTAAATATATTGAAGGCATATTGCTTGCATTTAGACCAACAAAATAAACCTGACTGCCGTTGGCGTCTGCATCTGACATAATGTGAATACTATCATCGGAGCCAAGGGAGCTTGCGTCTACAATAAGTGTATTTGTATGCGCTTTGCTCAAGTCTAAGGTTACGATGTTTTGACCGTCCGCATTGAGGAAGATGACATCATTGCCGTTTTCTTCGACTGTGATAGTGCCACCGCCTGTGACATTGCCGTGCGCATGCACGATATTCTGCCCTCTGCCTGTGTGGATAGTGCCCGACAAAGCGCCGTGAACGGTGATAATATCGTCACCCGTAGCGTGGACAAAGGCGGAGGGTGAAGCTGTGCTTATTGATTGCACATCGGCATAGATATTGCCGGACATGTAACCGTTGACGGTTATAATATCATGCCCTGTGGAGTTCACGTTAAAGGAGCCTGAAAGTGTTTGAGTGATAGTACCAATGTCGCCGAAAATGTCGCCGGCACAGCTACCGACGTGGATAATGTCGTGCCCTGTTATTGTAAGATTATAGTCGCTTTCTGGTACATTAGAGCTAATAGAGCTGACATCTCCGACAATTTTTGCACTGCCACCTACATGTCCTTCCACATGTATAATATCTTGCCCTGAAAGAGTTGTTCTGCCTGCATAGACATCTCTCACATCCCCGTATATGGTGCCGTCATCCATAGCGCCGTGTACCTTGATATAATCTCCGCCATTGATAGTTGAGTCGCCTGAGACTTTCGACGCGTCACTATATATAGAACCGCCCGTCATGGAGCCTAGGGAAAAAGTATCATTTCCGCTGATGGTCGATGCGTTGGCGTTGTAAACATCGCCGTACATACTTCCACCTTGCAGTGCGCCGTCAATGCTAAATATGTCCGCACCGTTTACAGGGGTATTCAACATATTGTCTGCATTGCTTGCATCGCCATAGAATGCCGTAAGCTGGGAATTGCCCGTGACAGTGAATATGTCGCTGGCTGTACCGAATGGGGTATTTGATAAATTCTGCGTATCACCAATCAAGACAGCATTCGTGGAAATGTTTCCTGTGATAATAAAGCTATCGCTACCGCCGACTCGCGACTCTGCTTCTGCAAGAGTATTGCTGTCGCCCACAAATGTGAGGCCGCCTGCGGCAGTTGAGGGGATACCGTCCGGAAAGAGGAAGGTGGTATTGCCAAAGCTTTGCGATGTATCATCGTGCTCTGTAAGAACTTGCTCTGTGCTCAATGCCTTTAAATCCGCCTCAGTGTACACTCTGATATCACCTTCTGTGTTGGTGACGTTCACAGTCAATGTGGCTGATATTTGGTCGCCGTCGCCGTCTTGCACGGTGTAGGAAAACTCAAAGCTGGCATCGGCGCTGAGGCTGTTTGAAGAGGATTTAAAGGTATAGTCGCCGTTGGGGCTGAAGGTGATTGTGCCCATGTCGCTGTTAAATTTGAAGGAGCCGTCCGTCGTGGGTTCTTGCGTCCAGTCTGCGGGAACGGTCACGTTTACAAGTGCCCCGCCTGCGTTCCAGCCGTCAGCGCCTGCGTCGTCGGCCATGTCGCCTGCACCGGCAGTGGCGCCGCCAAGAACATTACCGGATATGGTATAACCTTCTGTAAGACTTGCTGTATCGTCTTGAGCTGCGGGTGCGTCGTCTGTGATGGTTACGGTGACCTTTAACTCGCCCTTATTGCCATAGGCGTCCGTCGTCGTAAAGGTCACTTCCGGCAAGGTAGCAGAAGCGCTCGCTTGTCCATGAGGATACGCTTTTGTTTGTGTGAAATAAAGTTTGTCATCTTCCACGGAGAAGGTGCCGTATTCGCTCGTGGGTAAGTTCGTTGGGTCTATGCTCACGCCATCGGGCAAGTTATTAATGGTGATTCCCACCTTCGCGCCGATGTTCGTGTCACTTGTGGTGACGGAAGCTGTAGCATCGGGGATGGTGACGTCCTCTGTTGTCACTGTCAAAGAGGCTTGACTTTGATCGCCGTCGCTGTCTTGTACTGTGCAGGTGAAGTCAAACTTGGTATTTACAGAGAGGGTATCGCCCGTGGATTTAAAGGTATAATTACCGTTGGGATGGAAGGTTATTGTGCCCTCGTTTGCCGTGAATTTAAAGGAGCCGTCCGTGGTGGGTTCTTGTGTCCAGCCTGCGGGAGCGGTTACGCCTACAAGGGCGCCGCCTTCCTTCCAGCCGTCAGCACCGGACGCGTCATTGCTCAGGATGTTACCGGAAATCTCGTCTCCCTCTGTCACGTTTGCCGTGTCATTATTTGCTGTGGGCACTGCGTCCGTGATGGTCACGGTGACCTTTAGCTCGCCTGTATTACCGTCTGAGTCCGTCGTCGTAAAGGTCATTTCTGGCAGGGTGGCGGAGTCTTCTCCGGCTGCATGAGGCAAGACTTTTGTTTGCGTAAAATAAAGCTTTTCACCTTCCACGGAGAAGATGCCGTATTCGCTCGTGGGTAAGTTTGTTGTGTCCACGCTTACGCCTGCGGGCAAGTTGTCGATGGTCACTTCCACCTTCGTGTTGAGGCCCGTATCGCTTGTGGCGACGGAAGCTGTGGCCTCGGGGATGGTGACGTCCTCTGTTGTCACTTTCAATATAGCTTGGCTCTGATCGCCGTCGCTGTCTTGTACTGTGCAGGTGAACTCAAAGTTGGCGTCGGTAGAGATGGTATCGGACGTTGAGTTAAAGGTGTAATCACCGTTCGGGTGGAGGGTTATTGTGCCCTCGTTTGCTGTGAATTTGAAGGAGCCGTCCGTCGTGACTTCTTGTGTCCAGCTTGTGGGAGCGGTCACGCCTACAAGGGCGCCGCCTTCCTTCCAACCGTCGGCACCGGACGCGTCATTGCTCAGGATGTTACCGGAAATCTCGTCTCCCTCTGTCACGTTTGCCGTGTCGTTTTCAGGCGTAGGCGCATCGTCTGTAATGGTCACAGTCACATGGAGTTCTCCCGTGACGCCATATGCGTTCTGCGTTTGAAAAACTGCTGTCGGCAAGGTGGCGGAGTCTTCTCCTGCTGCATGGGGTAGGGGCTTTGTTTGCGTGAAATAAATCTTCTCACCTTCCATAGAGAAGGTGCCGTAGTCACTTGTGGGCAAGCGCGTTGCGTCTATACTCACGCCTTCGGGCAGGTTGAAAATGGTCACTTCCATTTTAGTACTGATGCTCGTGTCGCTTGTGGTGACGCTACCTGTGACGTCTGGTAATGGTGGTTCATCGGCGCCATTGATGACAATTTTAATCTCTTCCGTTGTTTCCTTGTTGCCGTCACTGGCTTTGACTGTGTAGGTGAGTTCCTTTGTTTCACCTGCATTCAAGGATTGAACGGCAGGGGCGCCATTGTTGAGCGTGAAAGTATAGGAATGTGTGCCGTCACTATTCGTTACTAAGGTAAATGTCCCATAATCATTTATGATTTCACCGTCAGAGGCAAGCTCCGCGCTGGGATTGTCTGTGCCTGTGATGGTGAATGTCACGCCTTGCGTGTCGGGGTCGGAAATATTGAGCGTGCCTTGCACTATATTGTCTGCGCTGTCGTCTTCTGTGACGGCATTGTCCGTGCCTGTTGCAAGCGTGTTTTCGATGAGGGGGGCGTCGTCATCGGCGGTAATATGCACAGTGATTTCTTTTTCTGCACTCGCACCGTGCTCATCCGTTACAACAATGGTAAATGTCTCTTGCGTTGCTTCTGTAAGACCCAAGTCTGAGCGCAATGTATAGGTGTAGGTGCCGGAATTGCTGTCAATGGACAAGTTTCCATAAGAACCGATACCCACATGACCTAGGTCGTCTGCTTTTATACTATAGATCAGACGTGCGCCTGTATCGACATCTTCACCCGCGGCAGTGCCCGACACTTGATAGGGGGAGGCTATGTCTTCGTCGATAGTTATATCAGCCGCTTCGAGGGTGGGGGCGTCATTGCTGCCCGTAATATTGATGGTGACGCTTTGCTCCACTGTGCCGCCTTTGCCGTCAGAAACGATGATGGTAAAGCTGTCTTGGAGCGTGTCGCCTGCGGCAAGGCCATTAACGCTGTTGTTGGCATCATTAAGAACATAGGTATAATTGTCGCCGTTGAACGTGACTGTGCCGTATTTTGGGGCATCGTCGCCCGTGCCGACGCTGTAGGTAAGGGGGTCGCCGTTCACATCGGTGGCGCCTACGGAGCCATTGTGGCTACCTGCATCGGGGGAGCTGTTTAGCCCTGCCTCAATGACACTGCCGCTGCCTGTGGCGGGAGCTTCCGGCGGTAAATTTCCTGTAAAATTATCAAATGTTATTTCATAGCCGCCATAGGTACCATCGCCCGTGACAGTGTGAAGGCTTCCGTCAATATATAGCTCGTCGCTGTCTGTGTCAAAATTTTTCAGTGTAACGCTGCCAGTGCCGCTTAAGTACACTTTATCAGTGCTTCCGTCGTGGCTCTGTTCGCCGCTTGCGGGGTCGAAGCGGTCGCCCATGTCAACAACTGCGCCGCTTTGTGCGCCATTGACGGTGATGATATCTGCGCCGCTGCCGGCGTCAAGCACAGCGCCGCTCTGCATGTTGTTCACGCTGATAGTGTCATTGCCAAGGCCTGCGTCTATATAAGTGCCGCCGTGCATGGTGCCGTTTACAATAATACTATCATCGCCACCGACCGCATCCGTATCTTGGATTTCGCTTGCATCGCCATAAACGACGGTGCTTGCGCCGCTCGCATCGCCCATATCGCCTTCTATGGTGATGCTGTCATTACCCCAACGAGTGACACTCGCATGCCCCACATGGGCCGCATCGCCGCTGATGGTGGAATTTGTGAAAGTGCCGCTGAGGGTGATATTGTCATCGCCAAGGGTGACAGTGCCGCCCGTGATTTCTTTCACGTCGCCATAGATGGATTGACCGCCTGTCTTATTATGCAGTGAAATGGTGTCGTTGCCGCTTGTGAGGGTGCCGCTTGTCATGCTAATCGCATCGCCCACGATGGTGCCATTGGACATGCTTTGCCCTGTGAAGGTGTCGTGACCGCCGATAACAGTGCCTTCACTCACAAAGTCTGTATCACCTGAGAGGACAACGACATTGGAAACATCGTCGGTGATGACGATATTATGCGAAATGAGTTGGTCTGTGGCGTGGTGCCCGTCGGCAAAGAAGTCTTCCTTGCCGTCGATGCTTATATAATCGCCATGCCCTTCGTCACCCTCATGTTCGGGATAGAGGTCATCGTCGGGTTTATTATTGCCGCCGCTGTCTTCCGCTGCCGGCGGCGGAGCTGACAATATACCTACATTGACGCCCGCTTGTGCGAGTGCGTCTGCGAGGTCTTGTGCATTTGCTTGACCGAGGAGTGCTTCATCGAGGAGCAGGAGGGTATTGTCATTGGCATACGTTTCTTCTTCAAGAGCTTTATTTTCTTCATCTTCGCCCTGTTCATTAGCGGCATTTTCGTCCTGTTGGGGTGCAAATATGCTTTTGAGCGTGTTCACAAGGTCTTGTATTTCTTCTTCTGTGAATGTGCGTGGCTGAAGACTTGCGTCGGCATCGCTTCCGAGGAAGGCGCCTTGGAGGGCGCTTGTGAGGGAAATTTGGCTTCCGTCGTGGGTTGTGAGGACGAGGTTATGGCCTTGGTCAATGGTGAGAAGAACAACTTGTTCACTGCTGTCGGTGTTGACGGTGGTGACGAAGTCTGTCCCACGGATACCTACGGTGGCACGCGGTGTCACAACTTTGAAGGCGTCGGGATTTTGTTCGACGATGGCGCCGGAGATGGTACGCATGGTTCCGATTGCAAGTTCCATGACAAAGCTTGGATTTTCGTTATCAAATACGAAATCCTTAAGATGCATCTTTGTTTGCGGGCCAAGTGAGGCGGTGCTGCCGTCTTGAAAAGCAAGTTCTACGGGCGTGTCTGTTGTGATAATTATGTCGGAATTATAAAGGGCGTCACCTTGCTGCAAGCTCATGTCTTGCCCATCTCGATGCACGGTAACGGAGTCTTGTGCTTTTGCGATGGTTGCCGCTGGTGCGTTCTGAGTTCGTGTCAGCTGTGCCATATGGGTATCCTCAAAAAAAGCTTACAGAAAATAAGATTCTGTGTAGCAAGGAGCGAGAGTAGAGTCAAGTTTTTTGTGTGAGTTTTACTCGAAAAAATTAAAGTTTCTCCTTCGTGTTCAAGTGTTTATCTAGAGTTTATCAAGAGGGAGGGTGTCGTTCTTGCTCCCCAACCTTATTTTAGGAAACACTGATTTAATGCCTTTTTGCCCTTTAACTGCGTCAAGCTCATCTCGCGAAACACTTATATATATCTAATATACCGCGTGCTTCTCGAAACTCGCTTTCCTTGTTAAAGAACAAAAATTCGATTAAATCAGCGTTTCCTTTAATCCGGATGTTTCGCACGCTGGGGAGGGGAAGCATTCAGGGCAATCCATTTTAACGCCAGAAGTCGAGTAATATATCGACGTCTTTTTGCGTTGTGTTCCATGAGGTCACAAAGCGTATTGTATGGGTCTTTTCATTGCGTGCCCATGTTTCAAAAGCATGACTTTGTGCCAAAGACCCCACAAAATCTACAGGCAGTATGGGGAAAATTTGATTCGTTTGTGTCTGCAATAAAAGCTCTACGCCCACACGCCGTAAAGCGTCACTTAAGTGTTGCGACATTGCGTTTGCGTGCGATGCCAATTCATAATACAAAGCCTTGCTAAAAAGAGCCTCAAACTGCGCGCTAATGAGCCAACCCTTTGCCAGCATAGCGCCTCTTTGTTTACACAAATATCGAAAATCTTGCTGGATAGACTCATTCACCAAGATCAATGCCTCACCAAAAAGAGCGCCGTTCTTTGTGCCGCCGATATAAAAGGCATCACACAAGGCTGCTATTTCAGATAGTGAAGGAACATGCAAGGACTGCGCTCCCACGAGCTTGCTTTGTTGCGAACATGTGACCGCAACACCCACACGCGCACCGTCAATAAAAAAGTATAAATTCCGCTCTTTACAGACTTGCGAAATTGCGTTTAATTCTTGCTTTGTGTAAACTGTGCCAAGCTCTGTTGCTTGAGAAACATATACAAGGCGCGGCTGTACCATATGCTCATTGTCGTGCGCATCGCACAAGGCACAAATCTGCTGTGCAGTGAGTTTGCCGTCCTTGCTCTCAACATGTGGTGTTAATATCTTATGGCCTGTCGCCTCCACGGCACCTGTCTCGTGGATTTCAATGTGTCCACTTGAAGCCGCAATCACTGCTTGATGTGGGCGCAATACACTTGAAATCATCAAAAGATTCGTCAGCGTTCCGCCTGCCAAAAAATGCACCTCTGCTTGCGGACATTCGCAATGCTCTCGCAACATATCCGCTGCCCTTAAAGAGATAGTGTCCAAGCCATAGCCTGTATAATGACCCGCGGCAGTACGCGCCAAGGCTTGCAAAACAGCCGGATGACCGGTTTGATTATAATCATTTTTAAAAGTCTGAATAATGTTGTCTGACATAATGTTCTTCTCAATTCCTTCTGGTCTGTGTCGAGATGAAAAGATTTTTTGAAAGGCACTTGGGGGGGAAAAACAAACTACTTTTGCATAGATGCACGCACGAGATGCACGCGTTCGACAATATCTTGCGCACCGACGAGCTCTGAAACGAGTGCGCAGCAGGTGGCACCGTGGGCGATCACCTCGCCGATGTTGTGACACTTTATGCCGCCGATTGCTACGAAGGGGAGGGAAATATTTTGCGCAACCCAAGAAAGATAGGTAAAGCCCACGGGAGCGCAGACATCTTCCTTTGTTTGTGTAGCAAAAATAGGGCCGACACCTATGTAGTCTGCCCCTTGAGCTACGGCATCTTGGGCTTGCGCGGGGCTGTGCGTCGAAAGTCCGATGATTTTGTCAGCTCCGATGAGGCGGCGTACTTCAGCTACGGGCAAGTCCTCTTGGCCTACGTGAACACCGTCGGCGTCAACAAGGAGTGCGATATCAATATGGTCATTGACGATAAAACAGGCTCCGGCCTCGCGGGTCATCGCGCGCAGTGCTTGGCATTCGCGCAACATGTCGCCGGCCTTCTTTTTCTTCTCGCGATACTGCACAATTTTTACGCCTGCCGCAAGAAGTGCTGCCGTCACCTCCTGCACCGACCGCCCGAGGCTTAACTTACTGTCAGTCAATGCATAAATATCTGTTTCGTTCGGAAGTATACGCGCCATAGGAACCTCACTTGGCATACTTTATACGTGTCCACACCCTCTTTGCAAGGCTTTGCAAAAGCCTGTGTGGCTGAAATGACACATCCTTCAAAACAGCAGGGAGAATAAAGCCTTTGGCATAAAATTCCTCCGGCTTTTGCAAGGAATATTCTATATTTACAGAAAAAGCTTGAGGTAATACATTTTCGCCCATGCTTTGCGCAGTGTGCCACAGCGGGATATCCATAGGTTTCACGCCCAAGAGTGCGTATAAGGCCGTATCAAGAGCCATAGCATCCGTACTTGCGCCGACGCACCCAAGGGGAAATGCCTCCCCCGCAGACGGCCCCGTTTTGTGCATAGCCACGACACCGTCAACAAGAGCCGCCGTAGGCGGCAATGCTGCATACATTGTCAGGATGCTTCGACAAAACTCGTCTTGCGAGCGCCCTTGTATGGCGTGCGCTAAGGCTTTGCGTAAGCCACAAATACATCCGAACATATTTTTTACTGCCAGCGTTAAGCGCATTTGTGAGTGTGCTTTTATGCGGGGTACGGAGATAATCGCATCGCTCTCAAGCGCCATGCGAGCAATGCCCCATGAAGCCGCTGTCGCACTGCCCTTTTGTAAGGGCACGGGTACAGGCTCTGTGAGGTTCTCCACCTGCAAGCCCAAGGGGCGCAAGGCCTCTTCAAGGCCGATAGCACGCGCCACCGCAGGAGCTGCGCCAAAGCCGGGCGAATCTGCCACACGCACACGCACGCCTCTGTCCAACAGACAAGCACACAAAGCGCGGACTATTTCAGGATGCGTGCATGTCAGCGCATGGGCACGCAGAAGGTTCGGCTTTACAAGGACGCGATTACCACGGGCAAAGCAGGCGTGCGACAACAGGCCGCCGCAATCAAGGACGCGCTCAAGAACCTCTTGAACGTGTGCGGGCGCGTAGTTATCACAGTCTTGCAAGGCGACAAGAAAGGAGCTTGACACTGTCATGGATTAGGCACGTACAGAGTGTTGCAGGACTATATTGTCTTGCAAATCATAGACTGTGAAAACACCGTCTTCATAAAAAGCGTATGAGCGCGGATAACCGGATTTTGGCAGGGTCACACTTCCGGGATTCCACCAAATAACCTCACCGCGCGCTTCGCCCACAGGCACATGCGTATGCCCTGTGAGGACGATGGTGCCGGCGGGGATACCTGAAAAATCGGGATCATAGCGTCCAAGCATGTGCCCATGGCAAGCAAGAATGGAGCGTCCGTCCGCTTGAATCCATACCTTATCGCTTAAGGGAAAGGGCAAGACTTCTTCATCAACATGGGCGTCGCAATTGCCACGGACAGCCAAAATATCTGCACCACAGTCTGTCAAGTCACCGAGCATGAGTGCGACATCCTTGGGCGTATAGCCAGATGGCAAAGGATTGCGCGGCCCATGATAGAGATAGTCACCGAGAAGGACACAAAGCTGTGGTTTCAGTTGGTTGGCCTTTTCCTGCAAGAATTGCACGCTGTCAACAGCGCCGTGGATATCGGAAGCTATGAGGATGCGCATGGTGCCTCATTTTCTGCATTTAATGTGTTTAAGGGAATGGCCTCTTCCAAAAGCATGATGGGGATATCGTCGCGTATAGGATACATGACCGCACAAGCTGCACACGTCAAGCCGATATTTTTTTGTACATCGCCGTCACATTTTTCAGTCTTCAATATGATATCGCCATGACAACGAGGGCAAGCGAGAATATCTAAAAGTTCTTGTTGCATACATATTCCTTTTTAAAAAAATCACGCGTAAAGCATACAGCACTTGACGCTCAAATGCAATGCGCAAAATGCCTATAAAAAATATGCTCATTTTGGTTTTTCGTAAGAGGATTTTTTTCTTGGGGG